>JAFZOE010000108.1 GCA_017552845.1 Clostridia bacterium | reverse complement strand
TTTTTCTGACAGAGAGGGTAATTGAATGAATAAGATCGGTTTTGACAATGCGGCTTATATCACGAAGCAGTCCGAGATGATTTCCAAGAGAATCAGCGAATTCGGCGGCAAGCTCTATCTTGAGCTCGGCGGCAAGCTTTTTGATGATATGCACGCCTCACGCGTGCTGCCCGGTTTCGCACCCGACAGCAAACTCCAGATGCTCAAGAAACTCGGCGATGCAGTTGAAATAGTTATCGTCATCAATGCCGGCGACATAGAGAGCAATAAAATCCGCCGCGACCTCGGCATCACCTATGATACCGACGTTCTCCGCCTCATCGATGCCTACAGGGCTACCGATTTCTATGTCGGCAGCGTTGTCCTGACTCAATACAGCGGTCAGCAGTCTGCAATCGCATTCAAAAAGAAGCTCGAATCCCTCGGCGTAAAAGTATTCATTCACTATCCCATCGACGGCTATCCCTATAATCTCCCTCTCATTGTCAGCGATGAAGGCTTCGGCAAAAACGAATATATCGAAACCGAGAGACCGCTTATCGCAGTAACTGCTCCGGGTCCTGGCAGCGGAAAGCTCGCAACCTGCCTCTCCCAGCTTTATCACGAGAATAAAAGGGGAGTTAAGGCCGGCTATGCTAAATTCGAGACCTTCCCCATCTGGAATCTCCCGCTCAAACATCCTGTCAATCTTGCTTATGAAGCAGCAACCGCCGACCTCAACGATGTCAATATGATTGACCCTTACCACCTCGAGGCTTACGGCATAACAACAGTCAATTATAACAGAGACGTTGAGGCTTTTCCCGTTCTCAATGCCATTTTTGAAAAGATCAACGGCGTTTCACCCTATAAATCACCTACTGATATGGGCGTCAATATGGCGGGCTACTGCATCAGCGATGATGAAGTCTGCAAAGAGTCATCCAAGGCGGAAATCATCCGCAGATACTTCGCCGCTCTCTGCGATAAGAAGCAGGGCAGAGGCGAGCAGAGCGCTGTTGACAAAATCGATTCGCTCATGCATCAGGCAGGCCTCAGCGTGGATGACAGAACTGTCGTTGCCGCCGCTCTCAAGAGAAGCGAAGAGACCGATAACCAGCCGGCAGTTGCGATTGAGCTTCATGACGGAACTATCGTCACCGGCAAAACTTCCAATCTTCTCGGCGCGTCCTCGGCAGCCGTTCTCAACGCTGTCAAGGCTCTTGCCAATCTGCCGGATGACCTGCTGATGATAGCTCCTTCGATTATCGAGCCGATTCAGCGCCTCAAGGTAAATATTCTGAAGAATCACAATCCGCGTTTGCATCTCGACGAAACTCTTATAGCTCTCTCAATGAGCGCAAACACCAATCCGGTTGCTAACAAGGCGCTCAGCCAGATTGATAAGGTGAAGGGCTGTGAGGCGCATTCGACCGTAATTCTTTCTCAGGTTGACCTCGATGTTTTCCGCAAGCTCGGAATTAACATTACCTGTGAGCCTGTTTATCAGACCAAGAAACTCTATCATAAATAAGGTTTATATGGTTGAATTCAAAAGAATCAGAATCAGAAATACTGCTCCGTCCTCTGCTTTTGCGGCGGAGCATTTTTGCATTGAGCTGAATAAGCGTATTGAAGGAACAGCAGAGCTGACCGAATCTGAAGAGGCGGAAATTGTTTTTGAAAATGACAGTTCGCTTTCTAGAGACGAATACATAATCGAAAGAACTGAAAACGGATATTTTTTCCGTGCCGCTTCGATCCGCTCTTTTTTCTATGCAATCGGCAGATTTCTCAGAGAAGCCGTGAGCACTGACGGCTCTCTTGCTCTTGTTTGCGATATATCGGGACGATACGCCCCGAATAAAACAATCCGCGGTCATCAGCTCGGCTACCGCACCACTCCCAATACTTATGACGCCTGGTCCTATGATGACTATGAGCGCTATTATTTCGATCTGATGTATTTCGGAGTCAATACAATAGAGCATATTCCTCTTGATCCGGAGAATTCTTCGCACAACGCCCTTATGAAATATGATGGGCGCGAGTTCCTTGTGAAGTCTTCCGAAGCGCTTGACCGTCTTGATCTTGATATGTCTCTCTGGCATCCGAATAATGACGGCGAAGATACTGAATCCGCATGCAGAAAAAGAAAAGAAATATATTCCGGATTAAAGCGCCTGGACTATCTCTTTGTCCCGGGCGGAGATCCGGGCAGCTTGCCCGCAGATGCATTTGTCAGACGGTGCAGGGAGATATCAAAAGTTCTCAAATCCGTTCATCCCGAAGCAAAAATTTTTCCTTCCGCTCAGGCACCTCATGAGTATTCCGACTGGGGAGAAGTTTTTATAAAAGCGGTTGAAGAAAACTCTGAAGGCATAGACGGTATTATCTACGGCCCGAATCACGCTCTGCCTATAGAAGAATTATACGAAAAGCTCGGCGGCAGATTTCCGCTCAGATTCTATCCCGATATTACTCATAATGTCAGATGCGAGTATCCTGTTCATTATGACAAAAATAATTGGCATTATGCTCTTGCGACCTGCCTGAGCCGCGAATGCACAAACCCGCGTCCGAGAGAATACTATAAGTTATATAAAGAAACCGAAAAATACTTTATCGGCTCGGTCAGCTACTCGGAAGGAATAACCGACGATGTCAACAAATTTCTCTGGTCCGCGCTGGATTATGATTCGGATATAACCCCCGAAGAAGCGATATCGGATTATGCACGCACTTTCTTTTTCGGAGTTGAAACAAAAAGAATAGCCGCTCTTATTTTCGGCCTTGAAGAAAACTGGCAGGGTAATCCTGCTGAAAATGACTCAATAGATTTAAGCTTTGATTTCAGCGAAAGCCTGATGGCCGATTATCCCTTCCTGGCCGATAACTGGCGTTTCAACCAGCTCTATCTCAGAGCCGCCTGCGATAAACTTGTAAAAATGAGATTGGGATTCGAAACGGAGCTTATTGAAAAAGCAGAGACCGCACTTGAAAACGGTAATTCTTCCGACGCAATCGATATTCTGAAAACAGATTTTACCGATGAGTATAAAAACCTCCGCCGTCTCATTGATATCCTTGCCGATATGCTGTTTATTCAGATCGGATATCAGAGCGATACAGAGCAATATCTTGCCGACAATCCCGAAAGGGGAGCGATTCTTGACACAATTGACTTGCCCGTTACCGACAGGGCGTTCTTGATTGCAAAAGCCGGTGAAGCAGCAAATTCTGCGGAATTGCTTGAGTATTTCAATGTGAATAATGTCGAGGCAGATGAGTATTATTTCTCCGTGGCGCTGAATAATGTCACCGACGCGCAGACAGGAGAACCCTATTTCAATTTTCAGGGCGACCGTCCGAAGATAAATGACGGCACTCTGAGAACCGCACTTTTCAACGTGTTTGACAATTTTGAATACACCCACAGAATTACCGGACTTACCGCCGGATGCGATTACATTTTACGTGTTACTTTCCTTGACAAAAAGGATCACGCTGTCGATTCTCTCAGAATAACAGCCAACGGAAATACCGTTTATTGCGGCCCGCAGTTCGGCGAAATCGATGAGGAATATACCCGCAGATTCTGCCGCCCCGGCTTTGTAACGGCAAAATACATCATCCCCGCAGATTATATTCACTCCGGCGAACTCCTCCTTACCTTCTCCGAACCCATCATGGGCGTAATGTTCGCAGAATATTCGGTCAAAAGACAAAATTTTTTTAAGATAAAGATAATCCGAACACAAAACTAATGATTAGTAAAGTGTTCGGATTATTGTTTCTTGGCTGGGGAATAGGGATTCGAACCCCAACAGGCAGAGTCAGAGTCTGCAGTGCTACCGTTACACAATTCCCCAAAATCTTTAGACTACAGAAATATATTATACACGTATTTTTGCTTTTGTCAACTAGAAAATACAAAAATTAAAATTGCAGGGTTATTGTTTTTGATTTGTATGTTAAAAAATGATAATAGCAATAGTTATTATTATTTGGTTCAAGTAGGGTTGATCATAGAAGTCCGAGATAATCATGCCGGGTATGATGTTCGGATAAAAATTATTTTATTTTTTTCAAATTAGGTATTTTATTTTTGAAAAATTGGTATATAATAAAACCATAAAGCGCTATGAAAGAAGGGCAGATTATGGTAAACGGAAAAATCGGCTGCGCAGTCATCGGCTACGGCGGAATGGGCGGCTGGCACACACGCAAAATCAAGGATGAAATGAGCGAATACGCCGAGCTTGTCGGCATTTACGATATTGACCCCGGGAGGGGAGAAGAAGCGGAGAAAAACGGAATTCACGCTTTCTCAAGCCGTGAGGAACTGCTCGCGGATGAGAGAATAGACCTCGTGACCGTCGCGACTCCGAATGATTATCATAAGGAAATAGTAATTGACGCTCTCGAGCACGGCAAAAACGCGATAAGCGAAAAGCCCGTCGCGATGAACAGCGGCGAGCTCGAGGATATGATAGCGGCGGCGAAGCGATGCGGAAAGCTTTTCACCGTCCATCAGAACAGACGCTGGGATGAGGATTATCTCACGATGAAGAAGATTCTCGATGAGAACACCCTCGGCCCCGTTTTCCGTATAGAATCGAGAGTTCAGGGCTCGAGAGGCGTGCCGGGAGACTGGCGCAATCAGCCCGAGCACGGCGGCGGAATGGTGTTTGACTGGGGAATTCATCTGCTCGACCAGGCGCTCATGATGACCCTGCCGAGAAAGCTGAAGACCGTCTATGCGGAGCTTACAAACGTCACGAACGAAAACTGCGACGACGGCTTCCGCACGACTCTGATTTTTGACGACGGCCTGTCATTCTATGTTGAAGTAACCACCAGCAATTTCATCGAGCTTCCGCTCTGGTATATGCTCGGCGAAAACGGCTCGGCGGTCATCACCGGCTGGGACTGCAGCGGCGAAATCGTCAAGGTTTCCGACTGGGAAAACAGAGACGCCGTCCCCATCGTCGCGGGCGCGGGAATCACCAAGACTATGGCTCCGAGAACCGACGAC
>JAFZOE010000107.1 GCA_017552845.1 Clostridia bacterium | reverse complement strand
GGTTGGGGATAACGATGAGCGAGTCAACGTTCTTAACGAGCTTCTCGATACCTGCGATGGCTTCGTTCATTCTTCTCTTGCCTTCCCAGTTGAAGGGCTTGGTGACTACGCCGATGGTGAGCGCGCCGGCTTCCTTGGCGATGCCCGCGATAATCGGAGCTGCGCCTGTGCCTGTGCCGCCGCCCATACCGGTGGTGACGAAGACCATATCGGTTCCTTTGATGGCATCCTCGATAGCCTGCTTGCTCTCTTCGGCTGCCTCTGCGCCTGTGGTGCTGTTGCCGCCTGCGCCCTGACCCTTGGTGGTTTTTTCGCCTATCTGAATCTTATGAGTTGCCTTTGATTTTGAAAGAACCTGTTTATCGGTATTAACCGCGATGAATTCGGCACCCTGGATGCCTCTTTCTATCATTCTGTTTACTGCGTTACCGCCGCCGCCGCCGACACCGATAACCTTGATCTGCACAACATTGTCGATTTCGTTGTCATACTGAAATGCCATTTATATTTACCTCCAAAAGAAATTTAGATATTTCGAGACATAATACTAATTTATATTATCATATAAATAATAAAATTTCAACAATTTTTTATAAAGAATTATTTATTTGCGTATTTGCAGCTGTTGTTTCGGCTGAATTATCGGGTGTTTCCGCTGTTTCGGATGATTCATCCGCCTGCTCTTCGCCGGTTTCGTTATTTTCGCTTTCCTCTTCGCTTTGCTCCTGCTCCTCAAGGAATTCAACGAGTTCGGGAAGATCTTTTAAGTCATCCGGAGCGAAGACCGCCTTTTTGTTTATGGTTACATCCAGCTCGCCGTATTGGGCGGGGGAGAGCTTATTTTCTTCATCGAGTGATTTCTTTGCAAGCGAAAGCTTATTTGCAAGGTTTTCGGCCTTTCCGATTTTTACGATGATTCTGTTGTCATAGACAAGATAAATATTGTTTTCGTCTCTGATATTTATCATGTTGATATCTTCGAGCGCCGTATCCTCAATGGCCTGAGCCACTTCAATCAGCGCATCGCGTATGGCGTCATCGCCGGGCTTTCCCGTGAAGGAGAGGACCTGACCTGCTGAATAGGAAGAAATCGGTCTGCCCTTGACCGTAACCGTATCCTCGGGGAGCTTATCGGTTGCCTCGAGAACTTTGAGCTTGCCGTTCGTGACGGCGTAGTAGTTCTTTGAGAGCTCGACCGCAAATGCTCTTTTTGCCGTGCTCACTTCGATTCTGAGCCCTCTCGGATACTGCTTTGAGACTTTGACGTTATCTGTATAAGGCAGGGCGGATTCAACGAGGTCCTCGAGCTTTTCCGTCTTTATCAGGAACATGCTCCTGCCCTCGCAGGCTTTCACGGAGTTTACTATCTCCTCGCGGGAATAGGGGCTCTCGCCCGTGACCGTGAATTTGGCAACCCTGCAGAAGACAACAGAGAGCACCACCAGCACCGTCGAAATTATAAGAATTCCGACAGTGCTGTGAAGAATGGTGCGCCTGCGCTTTCGCTTTTTTGCGAGCGCGGCCTTGTTGTCGTAGTTTTTTTGATTCATTTATTTTACCAGTTCGCAGAGAGTATTGTATATTCTGTCCGTAGCGTCGATAACCGCCATGGCTCTGGCGTTTCTGCCGATTTCGGCAAGACGCTCTCTGTCTGCGAGCAGAGAATTGACTGTTTCCGTCAGTTTTTCGGGAGTGAGGTCTTTTTCCTCTATTATCAGCGCCGCGTTATTGTTGACAAGCGCCATAGCGTTGTGATACTGATGATTCTCCGCGACATAGGGAGAGGGGATGAGGATTGAAGCTTTGCCCGTTGCCTGCAGTTCGCTCAGCGTGCTTGCGCCCGAGCGGCAGATTACAAGATCCGCGGCAGGCAGGGATTTCGGAATATCTATATATTCGGTAATGCGTATATTCTTATGCTCAGTGAGATTTATGCCCTCTTTTTCAAGGTCGGGAGCAAAAGAAGTTCCGTTCTTGCCGGTCGCATGAAGAAACACGCAGTCGTTATCGTTGCACTTTGCCTTTATCATACCGAAAACGGCGTCGTTTACCGGCTTTGCACCGAGCGAGCCGCCCATTGAGAGAATCAGAGGCAGACCGCCGAGATCGAGCTCTTTCTTTGCCGTCTCTTCGTCGCAGGAGAGGATGTCTCCTCTTATCGGCAGACCGGTTACTACAGGCGCATTCTTTGCCTTCATATATTCGCCGGCTTTTTCGTTGGTGAGCATAACTCTGTCAACTTTTTTGGCGAGAGCCTTGTTTGTAACGCCCGGGAAGGCGTTCTGCTCATGAATCGCGGTCGGAATTTTCAGCTTTGCCGCCATTCTTAAGACGGGGCCGCTGACATATCCGCCGAAGCCGATAACAAGATCCGGATTGAATCTCTTTATTATTTTTTTTGCCTGCGAGGATGAACGCAGGAGCTTTGAGAGGGTAACAAGATTATGCTTTATATCCTCGGGCTTGAATGAACGGTAAAAGCCCTGAATATCAATGAATTCAATATTGAAACCTGCGGCGGGAACAAGCTTTGATTCCATTTTTTCTTTTGTTCCCACAAAGAGTATTTCCGCCTGAGGATTTTTATCTTTTATATAGGATGCAGTGCCGAGCGCGGGATTGATATGTCCGCCCGTGCCGCCTGCAGCTATGAGAATTCTTTCAGCCTTCAGCATTTTCCTTTACCTCCGGTTTTTCTTTTCGTTTATCCTTTGAAACTCCGAGCACAAGCCCCATACTCGCGAGCGAGAACAGGAGAGAAGTGCCGCCTTCGCTGAAGAAGGGGAGGGATATGCCTGTATTCGGCAGGACCGAGGTCGCAACCGCAACATTTATAAGCACCTGAAGCGCCATCTGAGTGCTGATTCCGAGCACGAGCAGAGCGCCGAAATATGTTCTTGACTGATGAGCAATTTTGAATCCGCGATATACGAGCCAGCCGAAAAGGAAGAGCATAAATACCGCGGCGATGAAACCGCCTTCCTCCGCGAGGACCGCAAAGATGAAGTCGTTCGCTTTTTCGGAAAGGTTGCTGACTTTCTGACCGCTCTGGCCGAAGCCGACTCCGAAGAGACCGCCCGAGCCTATGCCGTAAAGGGACTGGAGAATCTGCCTCGCGTCATTTATGCGTTCCTTTGCGGTGATTTCGCCGTTTCCGAGTATCTTTTTCCAGATAATGATACGGTTGACCTGATATTCCTTTATGCCGGGAATCATAAGCAGGGTTCTCGGTTTCCAGATTATAACAAGCAGGAAGAAAACGACAATTGCCGTAATGATGAAAAACCACTTTTTGGGCATTCCCGCATACCACATCATGGCGTAGCCCATACAGAGGAAGAGAATCGCGCCCGAAAGATGGCTCTCAAGCAGGAGCATGACTCCGAAGAATCCCGTGATGCAAAGGAAGATCCAGAACTGAAGAGTCGTATCGTGAAATTTCTTATACTTATCCATAAGATAGGCGAGATACATGATAAACGCGATTTTTGCAATTTCGGAGGGCTGGAAGAAGAAGAGCCAGCGGTGCGTGCCGTTGTAGTCCGTCCTTGTGAGAACGAGAAACAGCAGAATAATGCATATCCCGATGAATAATGCCGAATATTCGCGGTAAACCTTTACGCTGACATTTGAAATGATAAGCATAAGGACTATTCCGGCAATTGCGAAGCCGAGCTGTTTCTTATTCTGATAGCTAGCCGAATAATGAGTGACTAGGCCGAAAACAACGAGGCCTATGACGATAAGGAAATAGGTGATGTCGAATCCGCCCGCAAGATTGAAGAATTTTTTACCGAGCGTCAATGTGCCTGCAGGGCCCTTGAGTGTCTGCCACAGCTCGGGCTTGAGATATTTTTCCCATACCGGGCGGAACTTTGACGGTTTCTTTGCCTGAACCTGACCGTTATTCTCCATATCGTCACCTCCTTTGTTCTGGTTGTTTTTTATCTGTTATCGAGTATTTCATAGATGCCGTAGATTACATCCTCGAGCTTCATGCCTCTGCTCGCCTTGAAGAGAACGGCATCGCCCTCTCTGAGCAGGGAAGCGAGGTAATCTTTGAGCGCATCCTTGTCATCAAATGATTTTATGTTTTTCAGACCGTTTTCGGCGGCGCTTTCTGCTGTGAAAAGCGACTGGCTGCCGTAGGTCAGCAGGATATCGATTTTGTTATCCGCCGCGTATTTTCCGACCAGGCGGTGAGCCGTTTCGCTGTAATCGCCGAGCTCGAGCATATCGCCCGTGACGGCTATTTTTCTGGCGGCGTTCATATTGCCGAGAACGGACATAGCAGCAGCCTGCGAATCGGGGCTCGCGTTGTAGCAGTCTTCAATGAAGATAATGCCGTTTCTGCGGTTGATTCTCTGCCGCATGCCTGTGGTTTTGTAATTCTTGAGAGCTGCAAGCGACTCCGCCTCTTCAATGCCGAGTGCTCTGCCGCATGCAACAGCGGCGAGTGCATTGTAGATGTTGTGGCGGCCCGTAAAGGGTAGGCATTCCTTTACGGCGCCGCCCTTGAAACTGCAGACAAATTCAGTTTCAACATCTGTGGAGGTAATATCAAGCGCCTTGTAAGCGCACGTGGTATTCTGAATTCCGTAATAGGTGACGTGATGAGAGCCTGTATCGGCCTTGATAAGCATATCATCGTCGCCGTTGAGTATGACGGGGGCGTTCTCTGCCATACCCTCGAGAATTTCAAGCTTTGCTCTGAGAATTCCATCTCTCGAGCCGAGCTTTTCTATATGCGAAACTCCGATATTCGATATAACCGCGATATCGGGTTTGACTGCGTTTGTCATCCTCGAAATTTCGCCGAAACCGCTCATCCCCATTTCAATAACTGCTGCTTCGTGATGCTTTTCGAGATTGAAGAGGGTGAGGGGAACGCCGATTTCATTATTGAGATTGCCCTCGTTCTTGAGGGTGTCGTATTTCGCGGAAAGAACCGCGTGAATCATTTCTTTCGTTGTCGTTTTTCCTACTGAGCCTGTGACTCCGACAACTTTTATATCAAAGAGCGATCTGTAATATCCGGCGAGGTCGAGAAGCGCCTTGCCCGTATTTTCAACTATAATCTGTCTGTCTCCGAGGCCGCAGTCCCTGTCAACAACGGCGCAGAGAGCGCCTTCTTCAACAGCTTTTACTGCGAATTCATTGCCGTCGAATCTTTCGCCTTTAAGGGCGATGAAAAGACAGCCGGGGTTGATTTTTCTAGTATCCGTGCAAACGCCCGTAAAGCTTCCCTCGAGCGGGGAGACCGAGCCGACTGCACGGGCAGCCTCTTTGAAAGTCAGGGGTATCATTTATTATCCTCGTTTCAGGAGATTTGCGATTATTTCTCTCTCATCATAGTGAATCTTGCCGGTCGAGAGAATCTGATATGTTTCGTGGCCCTTGCCCGCTAGCAGGATAACATCGTTCTCCTCGGCGATTTCAAGCGCCTTCCCGATTGCCTCTGTGCGGTCCGCGTCGACAATGACCTTTGCATTGGGATGCTTTGAAACGCCCGCGAGAATATCCTTTATGATTTCATCGGGATCCTCACTTCTCGGATTATCCGAGGTTATAACGGCCACGTCTGCGAGTGTGGTGCCGATTTCGCCCATAATCGGGCGCTTTGTCTTATCCCTGTCTCCGCCGCAGCCGAATACCGCGATAACTCTGCCGGGAGTGACCTCCTTGAGCGTGACAATCGCATTCTGCAGGCTGTCGGGAGTGTGTGCGTAATCTATAAGAACCGTATAGGGTGTATCTGTTTCAACTATTTCCATTCTGCCGGGAACGCCCGCGCAGTCCGAAACGGCCTCGACGGTCTGAGTGAAATCCATACCGAGCTCTATCATGCAGACCGCGGCGCACATTGAATTATATACGCTGAATTTGCCGGGCACACGGAAGCTTATTCTGCCGATATTGCTGTTGCTGACAAGCTCATACTTAACGCCCGATGCCGTGAGGCGGATATTCTTTGCCGAATAATCGGTCGTATTCTCATTCGCGGAATAGGTAACTTTGCGGCAGGGGGTATTGCTCATCATGTATTCCGCCGCTTCGTCGTCAATATTGAATATGCCGACGGAAGCATTCTCAAAGAGCATGTGCTTTGCGGCCTTGTAGTTTTCAAATGTTTCGTGATAGTCAAGATGATCCTGAGTGAGATTTGTGAATACCGCGCAGTCAAAATGAATTCCGTCAACCCTGCGCTGATCAAGCGCCTGGGAGCTGACTTCCATCACGCAGTATTCGCAGCCGTTTTCAGCCATCTTTTCAAAGAGCGAAAAGAGTTCAAAAGGATCGGGGGTTGTCAGCGCGGCCGGAACTTCAATGCCGTTTCCGAGCACATTCTTGACCGTGCCTATCATCCCTGTTTTATGTCCCATCGCCTCAAGCGATGAGCGGATGACAAAAGCGGTTGTGGTCTTGCCGTTTGTGCCGGTGATGCCGATGATTTTCAGCTTTCTTTCAGGGTGTGAATAAAACGCGGAGCAGAGCAGGGTATAGGCGCTTCTCGTATTCTCACAAATAATCTGATTGGAAAGCCCCATATCCTGAGACACCACTACGGCAGCGGCGCCGTTCCTCAGCGCCTCCGCC
>JAFZOE010000106.1 GCA_017552845.1 Clostridia bacterium | reverse complement strand
GTATCCCCATCGTAGCTATAGTTGATACAAACTGCGACCCCGACGAGGTCGATTACGTTATTCCCGGCAATGACGACGCTATCCGCGCTGTCAAGCTCATAGCAGGCGCTATGGCTGACGCTGTCATCGAAGGCAGACAGGGCGAGCAGAACGCTCCCGTAGCCGAAGAAGCAGCAGAAGAAACCGCAGAAGAAGCAAAGGCAGAGGAGGAATAATAAATGGCATTCACAGCTAAAGACGTTGCAGCTCTCAGAGAAAGAACCAATGTCGGCATGATGGATTGCAAGAAAGCTCTCCAGGAAGCCGACGGCGATATGGATAAGGCAGTTGAAATCCTTCGCGAAAAGGGTCTTGCTTCCGCAGCCAAGAAGGCCGGCAGAATTGCCGCCGAAGGCACTATCGGCGTTTACACCGACTCGGCAGCTTCCGCTCTCGTTGAGCTTAACTGCGAAACCGACTTTGTCGGCAACAATCCCGATTTCAAGGCACTTGCCAATCAGATAGCAAAGACCGTAGTAGCCGTTAAGCCCGCCGATGTTGAGGCGCTCGCGGCAGCTACCATCGCAGACGGCTCCGTCAGCGTAGCCGATTCCATCCAGGAGCTCTTCCTTAAGATTCGTGAGAATCTCCAGCTCCGCCGCTTCGCTCTCGTTGAGGGCACTGCCGTTTCCTATATCCACGGCGGCGGCTCCGTAGGCGTTCTCGTATCCTTTGATACCGACGCTGCCGATAAGCCCGAATTCGCAGAGATGGGCAAGAATGTCGCGATGCAGGTCGCGGCCATGAGCCCCGAGTATCTCCGCAAGGAAGATATCTCCGCCGAAGAGCTTGAAAACATGAAGAAGATTATCGTTGAGAGCGCTCTCAATAAGCCCGATTCACTTCCGAAGCCCATTCTCCAGAGCATCGTTGAGAAGACTATCAGCGAGAATAAATGGAGCGCAGAGGATGTCGCTGCTTATGAGGAGCAGAAGAAGAGCCAGTATCTCTTCAACTTCCTCTCAAAGGAAGGCATTGCCGCTCTCGCAGAGACCGCAGTTGCCGGCAAGGATGAATACACCGCAAATCCGATTTTCGGCAAGGTTGTTGACGGAAGAATCAACAAGCAGCTCAAGGAAATCTGCCTGCTTGATCAGCAGTTCGTCCGCTCCGATTTATTCGACGGCACTGTCGGCGCTTATGTTGCGGACGTAGCCAAGAAGCTCGGCGCGAACATCGCCATCACCAGCTTCACCCGCTTTGCAAAGGGCGAGGGCATCGAGAAGAAATCAGATGATTTCGCAGCCGAAGTCGCCAGCATGGTAAAATAAATTGATATAAAATTATCCGTGAGCCGGAAGACTCACGGATTTTTTATTGTTATTCTCTTTTTAACTTAAACCCAGCGCACCGAAAAGCAGCGTGAACGGAGCTGAAAAGAAAGCCATCAGAAGCGGAATTCCCACAAAGATATTCAGCAGTCCTCCCGTGATGGTGAGGCCAACGATATTTGATCCGACGGTAACGAACGGATACAGAATTCTTTTACCCAGAGGAACGCTGACATTTATCGTGTCGGTCGTAATCAGCTCTCTGTCGGCAGAATAAAGTTCCGCGGTGACAGTTCCGCCTTTTCCGTTGCATACCACATAAACCGAATCTGTGCCCTCGGCCTTTTTGAGGTCTTTCCTCGGTGGAAGATCGTGCAGGGCGAGATCGCCCTTGACAGAAAACAGGATAAAAGCGCCTTCCATTCCTCCGGTATTGTAATCATAGCTGATGGGATAGTATGAACCCGTCCATTCGAATTCCACATTTTTATCCTCATCGGTGAATCTGACAAAAGGTGCGGGCGCCTCAGCGGAATCCTCGGCAAAAGCAATCGCCGCAAAAGCCAATGCAAAAACAAGCGCAAGGATGATTGATGCAGTCTTTTTCATAGTGTTCCTCCCGTTTTATATTATTATATGCTCATATATCAGTGTGAAATTTCTCCCGATTTGTTGCAATTTAAGATGCTTTTATTAATAGAGTTTATTATATAATTATAATAAATAATATTTTTCAAAAAAATCTTGACATCTCACATTCTCTTTGATATAATGTCAAATGTTCCGTAAGGGACATCTCAAGCGAGAGTGGCGGAATAGGCAGACGCGCACGTTTGAGGGGCGTGTGTTTACGACGTACGGGTTCAAGTCCCGTCTCTCGCACCAGGAAGGGGATTCCGTCGGAATCCCCTTTACTATTAAAATCAATATGCGGGTATGGCGGAATTGGCAGACGCGTTAGATTCAGGTTCTAATGGTCGCAAGGCTGTGCAGGTTCAAGTCCTGTTACCCGCACCAAAAAGGGCAGTCATCAGACTGCCCTTAATTTTTGCTAGAATTAAGTTAATTAACTAATTCAGATAAGTTTCTGCGTATCCGTAAAACAGCTCGCTGAGTCTTTCTTTTTCCGCTGGGTCGTTCTCAAGAAAATGACCGGAATCAGGGAAGATTATAAAATCGTGAGCGACACCCGCCTGCGTGAGCAGGGAATCGAGCCGCACCGCGTCGGAATAGGGGACCACTCCGTCCTGCATGCCGTGTGCGATTACCGTCGGGCAGGCGCTCTTGGCGTAGGAAACCGGCGAAATCTTCTTGATTGCGCTGAGCCATAGCGGATATCTGCCGATTTTGTTTCTGTATTCGGCCATCGTCAGCTTCACTCCGCAGAGGTTGCAGAGAAGCTCAAGCGTCTTTTCTTCGTCTCCGAGAAGAAGTTGAAGGTATTCTTCGTTTGCGAGGTTTGCCGGGCCGGCTTCACTGACAACCGCGCAGGGTTTAAGAGGGGAAGAGTCTGCGCGCGAATAGGCGTAGAGCATCGAGAGGTGAGCACCGGCCGACTGGCCTGTCAGCATAACCTTTTCAACCTTGATTCCGTTTTCGGCAGCAACCTCTTTAATCTTTCTGAGCGCGTTTTCAATGTCGTCAAGCTCGTCTTTTACGTGAATCGAATCGGAAACGTGACGGTAATTGAGCGCCGCAGCCACATAACCTTTTGAGGCAAATTCCCTCAGGGACTGTGACCAGCCCTCCTTGTCTCCGGTAATCCACGCTCCGCCGTATATGCCGAGAATAACTCCGCGCGTCGTGCCAGAAGCGTTTTCCGGCAGAATAATATCAACCAGATTGCGCTCATAGATGCCGTAGCGGTATTCATTTTCTTCAAGCTTTTCCGTATTCATCCCCAGCAGGCCTGTGAAAAATGATACTACGGCCAGCAGGAATGAGAGTATTCTCTGAATTACGGACAAAATAACAGCTCCTTTTGTTTACATGCTTTCAAATAACCGGACGCCTTTGGTGTTGACCTTTTTGAGCAGAAGAAATGCGGCGAGACCATAAACCGCGCAGACGGCGGCAAGGCCGAGATAGGTATGAATCATGCCGAAAACGGCGCCTATGCCGAGCCCTGCGGCGGAGGAGCCCATTCCGATAAGCATCGAGAAGAGAATCGGCGGATCCTGCTTAACGGGGATGGTTTCGTTGGTCCACATGAAATCGGGCTTTTTGAGATTCAGCATAAGTCCCGAGGCTGCGGTCATGAGATTGAAAAGAACTGCTGCTGCCGAAATCAATATAATCGTGATGATATCAAATCCGAACGCGGCTCCGAAAAGAATCGCGGAAATCACCGCGGGAACGGAATTGAAAATAAAATGAAGCCGTATTTTGGCGCCGAGAATTTCTTTTGTATCGACCGGCAGCGAGCGGAGAATCCAGAGACTCTTTCCCTCGAGAGAAACAGAGGGGGCCGTGAGGTTATCCATAGAATACACAAGGCATATCGCCGCCGTAATCATAACCGGCAGAATCAGAGTAACCTGCTCCGGCATATTCATCGCACCGAGCACTCTGTGAATATCGGCTCTTTTTATCAGAACGATTATCGCTCCGACCGGCGCTATCAGTATGCCGAGTCCGCTGTTGAGCAGATATATCGGTGTGTTGAGAAATCTTGAGAGCTCCTTGCCGAAGAGCGAAGAACCTATGCTCTTTGATTTAACGTCATCTGCCTTGTAGGCCTTCTTTTTAAGACCCTTGTTCGCGGTCGCGAAGCGGATAAAAGTCTTGGACATTATCGCGAGCGTAATGAAGAAGAGAACAAAGGAGACAAGTGCAAATATTATGAAATTCTTAATGTCGCCAGTATTGCCGATTCCGAAAATATAAAGAATATATGCGTATTTCCTGACTTTTACCGCGAATTCATCAGCTCTGCCGGCGATTAAATTCAAAAAGATGTTGAGCCTGAACATCGCAAAATAGTAGAGAACGATAAACGCGAGTGAGAATATGACTGTCAGTATATTCTTATTGCGCATATGGCTTGAAGCAAGAGCAATCAGCCAGCCGAAAAGGCAGGTGAGTGCAAGCACCGTGAAACCCGAAATAAATAGGTTAAGCACAGGGAAAACAATATTCAGCGCGGTTTTGTTTACCGCCTTCCAGTATTCGATTAGCGCGGGGATATAGATGACTGCCTCATAAATAACGCTCAGGATATACACGCTCGCCATCCTTGAATTCAGAATGACGGACGGACGAATCGGCATTGAGAGCAGCATATCGTTATCCTTTGAGAGATAGAGCATCGAATATGTGTTGAATACCGAGCCGAATATGCCGAGCGCGATTGTCATGGCGCCGAGAATTGCGAAATAGAGCCAGTCATAGCCTGCCGGAATCAACGAGGAGGCGAGTGCCTTCGCTATGCCGGAAAAGGCGTTTGAAATCAGCCCGAGCATGCCGATAAAGAGCAGGATAAACAATATGACCTGCTTCTTCGGGCGCATCTTGCCGGTTTTGCGGTCCACAAAATATCCGCGGAAGAGCTCGGTCATCTGTTTTTTAAGCAGAAGCAGAAACATAATCAGCCCTCCAGTTCAAGGAATACCGATTCGAGCGAGGAGTCGCCCTTGACCTCTTCCATCGTGCCCGAGCGGATGAGTTTTCCGTTTTTGATTATCGCGATTTTGTCGCAGAGCTTTTCGGCGACCTCAAGCACGTGAGTCGAGAAGAAAATAGCGCCGCCGTTGTCGCATATCTCGCGCATAATCTGCTTGAGAGTGAAGGCGGATTTCGGGTCAAGACCGACGAAGGGCTCGTCAAGTATCACGAGCTCGGGCGAATGAATCAGCGCGGAAATAATCGCGAGCTTCTGCTTCATACCGTGTGAATAGGACTGAATCGAATCGCCGAGCGAGCCCTTGATTTCAAAGAGCTCCGCGTATTTATCGATTCTTTCTCTGCGCTGAGCAGTCGGAACGGCGAATACATCCGCGATGAAATTCAGGAATTTCACTCCGCTCATATAGTCATATAAATCGGGGTTGTCGGGAATATAGGCG
>JAFZOE010000105.1 GCA_017552845.1 Clostridia bacterium | reverse complement strand
TCGATTACGGCGGTTCACTGCGAGACCTATTCGGTCAAGAACAGCGTCGGCTCCGCTCTCGCGGACGCTCTTACCGCCGCATTCGGCACGGCGCTGATCGCCGTCATCTGCGGCCCAATCCGCGAAATCATCGGCAAGGGCACAATCGGCGGCTATGCGCTCGATCTTAAATTCACGATGAACACAATGTCGATGCCCTTCGGCTGTCTGGTTCTGCTCGGCTTTCTCGCCGCGATAATCAAGGCGCTGATAAGCCTTAGCAGAAGAGGCAGGAGCGTTGACGCTGAGTCCGATGCTCCCGAGCAGCCCGAGGAAATTGACCTCGGCCTCGAGCAGAGCGAAGCTCCCGAGACGGTCGATATGATAATCGCCGATTATGACGATATCGACAGCATTCTTTCATCCACCGATGAATTTCTCAAGAGCCTCACCGGCCGTTCCGACGGAGGTGATGCGCAATGAAAATGATTACCGGCTTGTTGATTACGGCGCTCTACACCGTATTCGTGCAGAATCTTGTCATGACCTCAGGCCTCGGTATGAGCGAGGCGATGCGTATCTCTCCGCGCCCGAATACTTTTGTGAAATTATCCGTTATGATTTCGGGCTTTTCAACCGTAACGAGTATTCTCTGCAATCTGATTGCTTCGCGCACTGCCTCTGTTGAATCCTACGCCGCCAAGGCGCTTATCTACGGAGCAGTGCTCGCGAGCGTCTATATTGCGGTCGCTTTCATAGCGAATCTGATAGTCAAAGATAAGGAGATTATCGGTATTCTCGGCATAGCGGCGCTCAACACGCTCGTTTTTGCCGTGCCCTATATCAACGATTCCGCGGCCTATTCGCTCTTTGACTGCATCGGATCGGGCCTCGGAGCGGGATTTGCATTTGTGCTTGCCGCCGCGCTTATCGGCAGCGGAGCAAGAGTTATCGAAAAGAATAAATACATCCCGCCGATATTCAAGGGAACTCCGGCAATGTTCTTCTACGTCGCGATGATTTCCCTGGGCTTTGTCGGATTCACCGGCACACAACTATTTTAACTTTAAGGAAACCTATGAAAAAGAACGGTTACAAAAAAGCGCTCAAGCCCTCCCAGCGTGAGAGTATAACGGATTATACTTCTCATTTCGGGCTCAAGGGCAATGACGGTATGATGCTCGGCAAGAGAATAGCGATAATCGCGGCGATTGTCGTTTGTATTCTCGCCCTCATCTATATCGGGTTTTTCCTGACCGAGATGATAATCGGAATCACGGAACTGCCCGCGGCAATTCAAATCTTTCCGGAGGAAACCCGAGCATGGATTTTATCCCTTTCAATTCACGGCTGAGCTGGCATAAATCGCCTTTCGGCGCCGTTAAGGACGGCACGGAAGTCACGCTCAGAATAATTCTTCCCGCAGGCTTTTACTGCGAATGGGCAAAGATTATCGTTCACCGTGACGATGAATGCTTCTCATACCCGATGCATTATGAATATACTCAGGAAAACGGCGAAATCTGGTGGCGCGGCTGCTTCACTCCCGCCGAGCCCGGCCTGTATTTCTACTCGTTCCTGCTTATGACCGGATACGGCGAGATTCCGATTACCTGCTATGATAATTCGACCGGCAGAATCGCCGCGGGCGGCGGAGAATTCCAGCTGACCGTGTATGATAAGGATTTCACGACTCCCGATGATATAAAAGGTTCGGTCATTTATCAGATTTTTCCCGACAGATTCTGCTTCTCGGGCAATAAAAAGAAGAATCCTTTTGCCGACAGAATTATCAGGGATGACTGGGGCGCGGAGCCGCGCTGGAAACCCGATAAAGACGGAAGAATCACCCAGTATGATTTCTTTCAGGGAGATTTCGAGGGCATAAAGAGCCGTCTCGATTATCTCTCTTCGCTCGGTGTCGGCTATATCTATCTCAATCCGATATTCGAAGCGCATTCAAATCACCGATACGACACCGCCGATTATGAGAAGCCCGATCCGCTTCTCGGAACGGAAGAGGACTTTTCCGCTCTTTGCAAAGAAGCCGAATCCCGCGGAATAAAAATAATACTCGACGGCGTATTCAGCCATACCGGCAGCGACAGCAGGTATTTTAATAAACAGGGACGCTACGGTAAAGGCGGAGCATATAACACCAAAAAATCCCCTTATTACGGCTGGTATAAATTCGGCGAATGGCCCGATGAATATGACAGCTGGTGGGGAGTGGATATACTTCCCGAAATCGAAGAAACAAACGACAGTTATATTGAATATATCGGCGGCATCCTCAGAAAATGGCAGGTGCTCGGAGCGGGCGGCTGGCGGCTCGATGTTGCGGATGAACTGCCCGATAAATTTCTCGACGCTCTTCGCAGTTATGTCAAGAGCGAAGACAAAGACGCGATAATCATCGGCGAAGTCTGGGAGGATGCCTCAAATAAGATCAGCTACGGCAGCAGAAGACGGTATCTGACCGGTAAACAGCTCGATTCGGTTATGAACTATCCCTTTGCCGAAGTTCTTATAAGATTCGGTATTACCGGCACCGCGGAGGGTTTCAACGACAAGATTGCTGAAATCTGCGAGAACTATCCCAAATGCGTTGTTGACTGCCTCATGAATCATGTCGGCACTCACGATACCTGCCGCGTGCTTAACCGCCTCGGCACTCTCGACTGCTATGAGAGCAATCCGATTCACCGCTATAAAGGCGGCCTTGATGACGAGGAGCGTGAGAGGGGAATCCGCCTGCTTAAAATGATTTCATCAATGCAGTTCACCCTTCCCGGCGTGCCCTGCGTCTATTACGGCGACGAGGCCGGAGCCGACGGGGGAGTCGATCCCTTCAACAGAGGATGTTTCCCATACGGCAGAGAGAATGAAGAGTTGCTTTCGCATTACCGCCGCCTCGGCAGATTGCGCAGAGAGCATCCCGCTCTCAAAGACGGCGAATTCATCCCGATTTCATCCGTTCTCGGCTGTGTCTGCTATGAGAGGCGCGGCAGGGGTGAGAGAATTATCACCGTCGCAAACAGAAACAGCCATCCCATAGCATACGCCCTGCCCAACGAGGGCTTCATTTCGTTGACAGGTCAGCAGGTCAGCGGCAGAGTAATCTATCTTGACGCCGAAGAAACGGCGATTACATATATGAGTTGTGATTGAAAATGAGTAAAAACGTCACCTTCAGAACACAGAGAAAATCAAAGAATTCAAATAAAAAAAGAATAACAATAATCGTAGCGCTCGCTCTGATTCTGCTGGTGTTCGTCTCGTTTTTCGCAGTGCTCAGCAACAGTGATTTTGATCTGAGAACGGCTCTCGGCGGTGATCCGGGAGTTACAGCGGGGGCCGAGGAAGAGACCGCGCCCGCCGAGAAATCGGACAGATGCTTCCTCTTCTGGTGCAAGGATTCCGTTTCAAACGATCTGCAGTTCCTCTGGGTGACGAGAATTATCATGCCCAAGGGAAAATATATAATCTATTCCCCGTCGGTCGATGAGAGCATAGAATACCGCGGCGAATACAAATCCATAGGCAATATCTTTTATCTTTATGGAATTGAAGGTCTTGAGGAGGCGCTCGAGCAGTATTGTGATATAGATATCGAGCATAATATCGGCTCGGATACCGAGGCCTTCAAGCAGATGGTGAATAATTTCGGTTCCGTCACCGTCGAGCTGAAAGAAAGTATAAACTACAAGGGCTCCTTCAATCTTATCCTCCCGCGCGGCAGCAATGTCATCAAGGGAGACACGCTCTATAAATATCTTGTCTATACCAATTTCAATCACGTCCAGTCTGAGGAAATCCGCGCAAAGGCATTTGAAGAAGTCCTCAAAAACGTAATAAATGAAGATAATATCGACAATATCGAAAAGATTTATTCGCGCATTGCAAATCTGCTATATACGGATATCACGATAGTTGTCTTTACCGAAATGTGCAGTTATATCAACGATTTATTCATTACCGGTGTCAAAGAGACCGTTGCGGCATCCAAACCCAACCAGATTTAACCGAGAGGATACGAAATGAAAAAAAGAACGGCAATGCTCCTGATTGTTTTCGCCCTCGTCGCAGTGGCTGTGGGAGTTTTTCAGGTGAAAAACAACTACCCCGATTTAGAGGCTCCGATTATCAATCGATATATAGGGGATGTCGAGGAATCGCCGGCAGGCTCAAGATACAAGACCTATTTCTTTGACCTGACGCCGATAGAGAGGCAGGCATATAACCTCATTCTCGCGGAT
>JAFZOE010000104.1 GCA_017552845.1 Clostridia bacterium | reverse complement strand
CGGACCGATTACGCTGTATCCCGAGCGCTGAAGACCCGTGAAATACATATCGTTCGGCAGTGAAGAATCAACGCTTGAGGAGGCAACGGGTGCCGAGCCCTTCTTTGTATCTTCTTCATTCAGCACCGGCATCGTGACTTCCTCATCGACGACTACATCGACCTTGGTTCCGCTGATTGCCAGCTGAGTGGTCTTTGCTATTGTGGTTGCCACTTTAGTCGCTGCTTTCTTTGCGGTCGACTGCTTGACCGTCGTTGACGGCGCGGTGACGCTTGTGCTCTCTTCGACCGGAGCCGCCTCGGTTTCGTAGGTGTAGTCAAACGCTGTGGTTTCCTCTTGCTGAGTGATGGTATTGTATGCCGCGGTTGTGCTGTTTGCCTGCGATTTGCCCGCGACGGATCCGTTTTTTGAGACCCGCACTCCGAGCACGCTCACCGCGGCTATCAGCCCCGCGGCGGCCACGCCGACCACAATGGCAGGCGCGTTTATTCCTTTCTTCATTTCCTTTCCTCCGTTTGCAATTTTGTGAGCAATTTCAAATTAAAGAGTATTGGTGGAGATGGCGGTAATCGAAACCGCGTCCGAAAAACCTTTGCAGGGACTTTCTACGAGTGTATCTTACCTTTTGACATTTCCTCTCCCGCACGCCGGTAATCGGGCTTACGGGTTCAGTAGGCGGATTGTGCATGACCGGCTATCCGTCATCGCCGGTGCACGTTCACTGCTGATTGACGCCTCTTATGCGGCCGCAGTCCTCCGCACAGAGACGGCTGCTATTTAAGCAGCAAGAGCAACTGTATTGTTGTCGTTTAAATTTTAGATTGCGGATTTTAAAGCGGCCCCGCCCCGCTACTCGCTTATCCGGGCTCGGATTCCCCGTCGAAATCCTTTCATCCCCGTATATATTGACGCTCAGAATTTTTCCGCGCGTTCAATTTTTCTTTCTGCTTCCTTCCTCGCCGCGGCCTCGCGCTTGTCATAGAGCTTCTTGCCCTTGCACAGCCCGATTTCGAGCTTCGCTCTGCCGTTTTTGAAATACAAGGTGAGGGGAATGAGGGTCAGACCCTCCTGCTTGACCTTCGCATAGAGATTTCTGATTTCTCTCTTATGCATCAGCAGTCTTTTGACCCGCATCGGGTCTCTGTTGAAAATGTTGCCCTGTTCATACGGGCTGATATGCATACCGCAGACAAAAATTTCGTTATTCTTAATCTGGCACCAGGCATCCTTGAGATTAACCTTGCCGTTTCGTATCGATTTGACCTCGGTGCCGAAAAGCTCGATGCCCGCCTCATACTTCTCGAGTATGAAATATTCGTGATATGCTTTTTTATTCTGGGCAACGGGTTTTACAGCGTCTTTTTTGTCCATAATATCCTTATCTTATATCAGTGTAAAAATATTGCCTTTTTGTTGCATCAAATTATGATTTTTATATATATTTATTTTGGATTTCTGTTTCTGCTCTTTGCGTAGAAATCGCGCTTTGCCTGCTTTCTCTCGGCCTCTCTCTTTTCTGCAAGGGCTCTCTTTGCTCTCACATTTGAGAGCGGCTTTGATTTCTTGGGTTTCGCAGGCTTTTTCTTCTGAATTTTATTTCCGTCTTCATCAAGGTTTGGGTTCTCTTTATAGAGAACAATCACTCCGCCGATAACCTGGATGACTTCGCTCTCTGTCGCTGAGGCGAGCTTGTCTGCGAATTCGCGCGGGGTTTCGGGAGCTGATTCGAGCAGAACCTTGATTTTTATGAGTTCTTTTGTGTTGAAAGCGTCAAGCGTCTGCTTTATAACGCCGTCTGTCATGCCGCCTTTGCCTATCTGGAATTCGGGCTCGAGGGAATTTGCTTTCGCCCTCCAAGCGGCTCTTTCTTTTCCTGTCATATCATTCTCCGATTTTGGCGGCAAGCTCTCTGAGAGCCGCGCCTCTGTGGCTGATTGCATCCTTCTGCTCTGCGGTGAGCTGGGCGGTGCTGAGTTTATAATCATATTTTTCCGCCATGAAAAGCGGATCGTATCCGAAGCCGCCTTCGCCGACAGGCTCAAAGCCGATTCTGCCTCTGCATTCGCCTTTGGCGGTCACAACTCTGCCGTCGGGATAAACGCAGCAGACCGCGCTTATGAACGCCGCGCCGCGATATTCAAAAGGAACTCCTTCAAGAGCTTTGAGAAGCTTTTCGTTATTCTTCTCATCGTTGCCGTGCTCGCCCGAATACCTTGCGGAATAGACTCCGGGAGCACCGTCAAGAAAATCAACGGAAAGTCCCGAATCATCGGCGATGCAGGGATAACCGCTCTCGCGGCAGCCGCTCTCGGCCTTTATATAGGCATTTTCCTCGAAAGTTTCGCCGGTCTCCTCGGCGTCCGTCAACTCGATTCCGAGCTCCTCGGCAAGGTGAACCTTGATACCGAGAGGGGAGAGAATGCGGTGAAGCTCATCGCGCTTTTTCATATTATGGGTTGCGAGAATATAATCCATACTCAGTCTTCGTCTTTCTCCTTTTCGGCAAAGAGACTTTCCGCAAAATCAGCGGGGATAAAGGGCCTCATATCGTCAATGCCCTCACCGACACCGATGAATTTAACGGGCACTTTGAGATCGTTCTTGATAGCGAGCACGACGCCGCCCTTTGCGGTGCCGTCAAGCTTTGTGAGGATTATGCCTGTAATTTCGGCAGCCTCCATGAATTCCTTGGCCTGCTGGATGGCGTTCTGGCCTGTCGTGGCGTCGAGCACAAGCAGAATTTCTCTGTCCGCATAGGGGAGCTGACGGTCCATAATGCGGTAAATCTTGCTGAGCTCCTCCATAAGATTTTTCTTATTGTGGAGCCTGCCGGCCGTGTCGCAAATGATAATATCTGCGTTTCTCGCTTTGCCCGCCTCGATTGTATCGTAAACAACTGCTGCGGGGTCCGCGCCTTCTTTATGCTTGACTATGTCAACTCCGGCTCTCTCCGCCCAGATTTCAAGCTGGTCGATTGCGGCGGCCCTGAATGTATCCGCTGCGCCGAGGATGACTTTTTTGCCCTCGGATTTGAACATTGCCGCGAGTTTGCCGATTGAAGTAGTCTTGCCGACTCCGTTTACGCCGATTACGAGAATAACCGACGGAATCGTAATCATATCAACCTCTTCACCGCCCGAGAGAATATCGGAGACGATGTTCTTTATCTCCTCCTGGACATCCTTGGCTTTGTGAAGATTCTTTTTGAATACGGCATCTCTCAGGCGCGAAACGATTTCTTCCGCAGTGGTCACGCCGACATCTGCCATTATAAGTATCTCTTCAAGGTCGTCATAGAATTCGTCGTCGATTTCGTTCTTGCCGTAAAGCGCCGAATTTATCGCCCCGGACATGCTGTCGCGGGTCTTTTTGAGTCCCTTGTTGAGCTTATTGAAAAATCCCATGAATCAGTGCTCCCTGGCGTTTTTGATGATATTATCCACGCTTCTGCGAAGGGCGGGATCCCTCTCGGCCATAGCCGAAATCTTTTCAAGAGCGTAGTGGATTGTTGTCCTGTCTCTGCCGGCGAAGAATTCGCTGATTTCCTGCTGGGTGAGTTCGGTGCATTCCCTGATGGCGAATATCGCTATCTGCCTCGCTCTCGCAGTCTTGCTGTCTTTTTTCTTGGAAATAAGATCGTTGACCGGCAGGCCGAATGTCCTCGCCGTCTCTGAGATAATCTTATTAACAAGCTCGTTTACGGGCATACCTTCGCTCGCGAGGTCGCTGATTGCATTCTGAGCCATCGCGATATTTATAGAAGTGCCCTCAAGGGTGACGAGCGCGTGGATTTTCTTGACTGTGCCCTCAAGCTGGCGGATATTTGTCTTTACCTTCTCAGCTATGAATTCCGCAACATCCTGAGGCAGGTCGAGACCTATTGCCTCCGCCTTGCTGCTGATAATCGCGAGCCTTGTCTCATAATCGGGCGGCTGGATATCTGCAAGAAGTCCCTGCTCGATTCGGGTTGTGATTCTTTCAGCGAGATTCGGGATGTTTTTAGGCGGTGTATCAGAGGTGAGGACAACCTGCTTGTTCGCGTCTGTCAGCACATTGAAGGTGTGGAAAAATTCCTCTTCCGTCCTCTCCTTGCCGGCGATGAACTGAATATCGTCAACCAGCAGCGCATCGCAGGTGCGGAGCTTCGCATGAACCTCATCCATATTCTTGTCGCGCAGACCGCCGACTATGAGGTTGATAAGATCCTCGCCTCTGGTGTATATGATTTTTTTACTCGGATCCTTCTCGAGAATCGCGTTTTTGATGGCGTTGAGAAGATGTGTTTTGCCCAGACCCGATGAACCGTAGATATAAAGGGGATTATAGACCGTGCCGGGATCGCTCGTGACAGCCTTTGCGGCGTTGTAGGCAAACCTGTTTGATGAACCCACGATGAAAGTGTCAAATGTGTTTGTGTCCGATGAAACCGGAGGCTGCTCGACGG
>JAFZOE010000103.1 GCA_017552845.1 Clostridia bacterium | reverse complement strand
TTCGGCGCGCTGTGGGATCACTGGGAATGCGGTCATCACTATACCCGCCCGATGTCGAGCTGGACTACGCTGACCGCCGCACTCGGTCTCGCCATAGACAGCGCAAGGCGAATCATACGGCTGAATCCCATCGCCGATAACATCACTCTGCCTCTGTGTCTGCCCGGATTTCTCGGCACCGCAGAGGTCAGAAACGGATTGGTTAATATCCTCGTTTCCGAAGGCAGTCTTGACGGCTGGACGGTAGTTACCGGAGAAAAAGCCGAGTAATTATACTTTCATTTTCACCTTAGATATAATGAGAAAAGCCCGCAGTAATCTGCGGGCTGATTTGTTATTCGGTTATAAATGCTTACGCTCTGGAAGCGATGAGTTGCATAATCCACTGGAAGATTGTGCCGAAGGAGAGCTGGAACACGGTCTTGAGAACTTTGCCCAGATCAACATTCTTCATCATCTCGCCGAAGCTGTTGTCGTTCCAGAATTTTGCCCAATCAAGAGCCTTGATTCTGTCCCAGAGGCTACCGCTCTGAGGAGCATCAACAGTCTTGGTGGTGATAATATAGGCACCCTTTGAATAATTTGAAGCAGTTACTTTGATATAATATGTGCCTGCTCCCTGCTCTGCGAGATTGAATTCGAAGGTCTTATCAAATGTTACAACGCCTGAGCCGAGGGATTCAAAACTGCCGTTAAGTATTTCAACATTCCACGAACCTGCAGGATCGTTTCTCTTATCGGTAGTGGTGGTGTCGGCTGCAAAAACAAGCGCAATATTCTTATCGGTATCGGTTGTTATGATTTTGAACATATCGACATCGCCTGAGTAGGAGATGTTGCCGAATCTTCTGGAGCCTGCGGTGAATGAATTGGCATATTCCTTGGAATCATTGGGCTCATACTCGTTCTCCACGTTTGAGCGGACATGAGCTTTGACAGTATATGCGCCTGTACCTGTTACTTTAATATAATAGGTATATGCTTTGGTGCCGATATCGGCGCTCATTTCAGTAGTGTCGGTAGTGCTGTTTGTAATCTCGGCGATTCTCTTTTCACCGCCGCCGGTATTCTGGACGGTAACTACCTCAGCCTTGATTGTGCCGGCAGTCTTGGCAACCTTCTTGAGCTCGATAAATGCATAGCCCTGCTTGCCCTGGAATGAATAATAATCAACATCGCCCGATGAAACAGCGCCGTAATATTCCTTGGAATTGCCGGATGCATCAAGTGTGATGGGGGTAGAACTGGCAAGTTCGTTATTGGCCTCAACTTCTGCATAGGCATAAACTCTGTTGGTAACTTCGAGAGTATAGCTGCCTGAGCCGGTAACGGTGGAGTTGGCTTTTAAGGTAATGTAATACTCTGCATCGGCAATAATATCAAATTCATTTGAATCGGTAGAATTGCCGGAAGCCACAAAGGCTGTAAGCTCTTTGCCGGATGCATCCTTGATGCTGACAGCATAGTCATCGCTGCCCTTTGCGCTGACATTAAGAGTTCCGATACCGCTCTTGGGTGATTTGAACTTGAAAACATCGACATCGTTGACATCCGAAACGGAGCCGGTGGCTGTGCCTTCAATATCGAAAAGAGTAGCGGTTGCGTTGGTGTCATTCGGCTCAGTTTCAGCTGCGACCGGATCATCGGCAAAGCAGACGGTGAAAATGCTGAAAACAAGAACGCAGGCAAGTAATGCCGATAAAAGTGCTTTTGCTTTTTTCATAGTTTTTGTCCTCCCGTTAATTGAATTTACTTTGTAATTATATCACAGATATAAAAATATTTCAAACAGTATAAATAAACTGTTTTTTAACAATTATTGAACTTGGGCGGAATCGATCATCCAGTCGAATGAATCGGTGTTGAGTATTCTGCCGCAGTAATCGCATTTTGTCGTCTTATTGATATTGACGGGCGCTCCGCAATAGGGGCAGTTCTGCGCCGAAATGCCGCTGAGCTGAGGAGAAACCCTGCCGGATTCTCTTTTGAGCTTCACGAGAACGGTTGAAAACCGCTCATCGGCATCGCCTTTTATTCTCTGATGAGTCTTGATATCGGCGATATACTCAACCGCGCGGACCCTGACATCGGCAAATATATAATCGAAGCCGTCCGCCTGCTCAAAGCCTTTGAGGTCAACGCCGAGAACGGTTATCCTCTCGGTATAGAGCACTCTCCCCTTCTTGGCGAGAACCGCGGCCTCTTCGCTGAGAGCTTTATAAAAAGAGGCGGTCAGGTAAGGCTCCATCTCCTCGAGTTTGCCGTCGCTCGCGGTAGTCTTGAGGCGGCGGTAGATATTTGAGAGCTTCGAAGAGAATTTTGCAGAGTCAAACGCTTTATCAAGTTTTGAAAATTCGGAAACAGGTTTCATCTCAAATCTCCGTATTATCAATCATAGTATCTGAATCTGAATGAAATGAGCGCGATAAACGCAGCGGCTATATAATAGAAAAATTTCAAAAACGGCTTCATTTTCCGGCCCGCCGTGTCGGTGGCTTCATTCCATGTATCGACAACGGTTGTGGTGGTATTGTCGGCCGGAACGAACTTATCGTTTTCTTTATCATAGGTCAGATACTGCGGATATTTCTCACTCGAATTTATATCAAAATAATCGGTGGAGAGAATCTTATGAATAAGCTCTTCATCGCCCTCAATATAAAACTCATCGTGAACAATATTGCTGACAAACCAGGTCGTATCGCGAAGGATTGAGGTCGAGGCATCTATCCTCTTATCGGGAGAAATGTATTTTCCCTTGCCCTGAGCTTCTCTCGCCTCGATATACTTATCGCCGAAAGTCTCGTCAATCTTACAGGCTGTTGCGCCGAAGGAAGCGTCTCTGACGGTGCAGAAGCTGTCGCCAAGATCCTT
>JAFZOE010000102.1 GCA_017552845.1 Clostridia bacterium | reverse complement strand
TCGTGGATGCGGGATTGCTGAGCGTATAAAAGCATAAAAACAAGCCCCCAAATCGGGGGCTTTTATTATTGCATTAAATCGTGTTTTAAGATTGTTTCTTCCGCTTCTTTAAAGTCATTTTTAATCAAAATCAATCCGCTTTCGCGCCCGGTAAATCTTTCAATATATGCCTTATTTTCTTTTATTGCGGTTTCCATATCAAAATCCGAATCTTCGATGCGGTTTTCAATGGCAGATGCGTATTTTCTGATATCGTCAAAATGCGCACGGATATATTCCTCGGTCATAGCAAGGCAGATAAATCTTATGTTTTCAAGATAATCGCTGGTGAAATCATCGCACCAGTCTGCGGGCACATAACCGCCTTCGATTATTAGATTCTGTCCGTTCTCGATTGCGGTCTTGATTATTTCGCGGATGACGGGCCAGAGAAAAGCGGTCATTTCTTCATCGTCATAGGGGGTCAGTGACGTCAGCCCGCTTCTGATAAGCCCCATTTTGATATGGTCCATCGACATACACGGAAAATGGTGTTTTTCGAGCATTTTCTGCGCGAGCAGAGTCTTGCCCGTATGCGATGCGCCGGTAATCAGGATAATCATAAAGTTTTTTCCATTCTGTAAAACTTTCCGTCTTTGTCTTCTGCTTCTTCATAAACGGTAAAGCCGAGCTTTTTATACAAATTAACAGCGGAGGTGTTATCACAATCAACGCCCAAAGCAATAGATTTATATCCTTTTTCTTTTGCGAGTTCGAGCAGATTACGGGAAATGGCTTCGCCGTATCCCTTGCCGCGCTCATTTCGTTTTACAATAAGGCGTGAAAAATACAGTCTTTTGCCGGGAATTGTTCCATATTCGGAATTGTCATAAACAAGGTCGCATTCAGCTATAAACTTGTCATTAACGGTTAGAATAAACACATCGCGGTTACCTGCCTTTATCTGCTCAATGAACATATCAGTATAAGGACAGGTCTGCATATTCCATATATCGTTGCATTTTGGGTAATCGTCAAGCCCGATTTGTATTATTCTATAAGGTTTCATGGCTTTCCCTTTACATCACATACCGGATCGACAGTCCCAGAAGCATCTGGGACAGAAAGTATGTGCCGAGATTGATTGCCCTTACGGGCAGGGTGTTGAAGCGCTCTTTGTCAAAAAACTTGAGAACGAGCGAAAAATCGGAGATTATGAAAAGGACCGGGGCGGCAATCAGCGCTGTTTTTGCGAGCGGTTTGCCCTCAATTCCGTATACAGCAAGGCATACGGCGCAGGAGAGCATAAAGATTATCACCGCCGCATAAGCGAATACCGGTGCGGTCAGCTTGCCGAATTTCACTTTGATAAGAGCCTTGATTATCACAAAAAGAATGAACGCTCCCGCCCAGACGGCGCAGATGAACGCGATTCTGAAAAGGCCTTTGCTTATAAGGGTTCTGACAAATGCGAGGATATATGCAATATGGCCGAAAAGGAAGCAGATTCCGCCGATTATGATTACGACCATATTGACCTTGCTCTTTTTATCCTTGATAAAAGGATCGAGAGTCAGGAAAATATCGCCGATAAATCCCGCAACAAGCCCCGCGAATATTGCGAGGGAATAATAGCGGATTTCCGTTGAGCGGAAGGCATAAAATCCATTTGCCAGAAAAACAGCGCAGGCAAACATTTTGAAAACAAAACCCGCTTTTGTGGATTCGGGCCAGCCCGCTTTGATAAACAGCCACGTGAATACCGCCTCAAGTATAAACAGGCCGGCAATCAGGTAATAATTCATAAAAATCACCTTCGGAAAGTATTGATTTTATTATACGCGCGGGAATAAATTTGTCAATTAAAGGCTTGAAATATGGGGATTATGCAATAAAACGCTGCGCCTGTTTCGTTAATTTCAACAAAAATTCTACTCATGATACAAAAAATTATTGACATCTTTCCTTATTTATATTATATTGTTACAGAATAGTCTGTGAGGAATTGAAAATGTCAGGTAAAAAAGACGGAAACATCGAAACTCTGGTTAAAAAAGCCGCCGCGGGAGACGATAAGGCCATGGCCTCTCTCATCGCAGAGATTATGCCCGCAGCAGCCGCCAAAGCATCCCGTCACAATTCCGGCAACACAAGGCTCGCAGACGAGGACCTTATCCAGGAAGGTATGCTCGGATTCCTCGATTCCGTCAAAGAATACGATCCTTCTACGGGCGTTCCGTTCAAGGCTTTTGCCATTCGCTGCATAGAGAACAGAATTGTATCCGCCCTGCGCGTGAATTACAATAAAAGAAATGCTCCCCTCACCGGCGCCGTTTCTTTTGACGGCAGCGAAAAGGCGGGAACGGGCAGCGACCCCGTAATTATGGCGGAAAACGGCGAAGAGGAAGACTATATCATGAAGTTTTCTCAGAGCGAGCTTTCGAATTTTGAAAGCGATGTGCTCAGACTGAAGCTTCAGGATATGGGCTATTCGGAGATTGCCGCCGCTCTCGGCTGCACCGAGAAAGCGGTTGACAATGCGCTTCAGCGCATCCGCCGCAAGCTCAGGAAATACCGCCGGGATAAGAATACCTGATTCATTGTCAAATATGCCCCCGTAGCTTAAAGAAGAGCGTTGTTCCAGCAAAGGTGACGGTGCGAATCCGTCCAGGGCAAAAATCTATATTTTTTCAAGCGAGGTTAAAATCATGTACGAAGACAAAACTCTCATTTGCAAGGAATGCGGCAACGAATTCACTTTCACCGCCGGTGAGCAGGAATTCTACGCTGAAAAAGGCTTTGTTAATGAACCCCAGCGTTGCAAGGCATGCCGCGATGCGCGCAAAAACGCTGCCAGAGGCGAGCGTGAAATGTTTGAGGCTACCTGCGCTTCCTGCGGTGGAGTTGCAAAAGTTCCCTTTAAGCCGCGTGAGGACAGACCTGTATACTGCAGCGAGTGCTTCGCAAAGATGCAGGAAGAAAAAGCTGACGACGCAGCAGACGATGCTGCAGCAGAAGAATAATTCTTTAATGTCCGGAAATCCCGACTCAATTCGAGTCGGGATTCTTTCTTTTTATTCGTAGTTTTTAAGGAAATACTGCAAAACGATATTTGACGCTTTCATAGCAGTTCCCGAGCCCCAGCCCGCCTCCTCGGCTATGCAGACAACCGCAAGCGGTAAGCTGTCCTTCTGGGAGAAACCAGCGAAAACGGAAGTGCTCTTTTTGCCGTCAATCTCGGCCGTGCCGGTCTTTCCGCACATTTCAAGCCCCGGGAAATTCCAGTCGCCGTATTTGTCGACCACATTTGAGCGGAGCATTGCCTTGAGTTTCGCCGCGGTCGCGGGATTCATCTTTACAAGCGTTTCGGGCATCCTGCCGACCACGTCGCCGAGGATTCCCATCGTTGCAATTCTGTCGGGCGAATAGCCTGTTCCGCCGTTTGCAATCGCATTCATTATCGCGAGGAAATGAGTCGGATTTATATAGGTGGTGGACTGACCTATGCCCGCCCAGCCGAGCTCAGTTTTTGTTTCTTTTGAAGGATGGAAGCGGCTCATCGTGAGCGGAACTTCCTTGGCTTTGAGATGCTTGTTGAAACCGAGCGATTTCGCGGTTTCAAGCAGTTTATCCGCTCCGAGCTCTATTGAAATCTGAGCAAAGGCGCAGTTGCAGGACTGATTGAGCGCCTGAGTGAAATTGATTTTGCCGTGCACTCCGTTGCAGATAACCTTGCCGTCGCCAGTCTGATATTCGCCGGTGCATTCAAAGGTGCGCGAATCTATATCCGGAATGTTATCAATCGCGCTCGCGGCGGTGACTATCTTCATAATCGAGCCGGGCGTATACTGA
>JAFZOE010000101.1 GCA_017552845.1 Clostridia bacterium | reverse complement strand
TGGTAAACTGGCCGTTTGCCGCCTGAGTCTTGATTCCGCCGGCGTTATAGGTCGTATCAATGACCTCGAGAAGCGAGGATTCCTTTTCATCCGAGCCGAAATCGGGGACAACCTCGTCATAGAGTTCCTCATCGGCTCCTCTTGTTGTCTGGCCGAAGGTGGACGAAACCTTGACTGAAGTTGCGGGCGGGAGAGTCGTCGATTCGCCGGCGACCTTTGCCTTGCTTATGCTGTTTTTATAGATGGAAAGCCCGATTGCAAGGCACGCAATCGCCGCGAGCACAAGGCAGATTATGACTATGATGAGCGGCTTTGAGCTGCCTTTCTTAGGCTTATATTCGGGAGGATTTATGCCGTTTTTCGTGCAGTCCGCAATCATTTCAAAGAGCTTGACGGTCGCCGCCTTGGCGGTCTTTGACTTATCCTCGCCCTCGAGAGCGTGGATAACCTCGACCTTTGCGGAATCCGCATCCGCGACGCAGATGCTTATCGAGCCGTCTTCTGCAGGCTCCGAAATTGCGGCGCCGATTGAATCCGTGCCCGCGTTCTGAATAGCGTCCTTCGCGAGCAGAGCGATATACTGGGGATCATCGGGCTCTGCATCGCACGATGCCTCGGCCTTCATAATCAGACCCTCTTTCGCGCCGACATTTGCCGCGACGCTCATGACCGCCTGCGCGAGGCCGTAATCCGCGAGAGCTATGCTCTTGCCCGCTTTTTCCGCCTCCTCGAGGCAGGCGCGCAGCATATCCTTTCCGCTCTTCTGAGTGCCGGGCAGATCCTTGAGAAGACCGTCCGCGAGCGCGCAGTCAAGCCTCTTCGCATCCAGTGACGCGAGGATAATATAGCCCTTGCGAAGCTTTGCGCTGAGAGCCGAATACATTCCGTCGGGTGACGGGAAAATTTTCCCGCCGTGCGGAACTGCCGTCTGAATTCTGAATTCCCTTGAATCCTGAGCTGAAATACTGCTTAATTTTTCCGATATTACATCAGAGTGGCCGACTTTGGTCAAAAGCACCTTTAACATCAGCAGTTTGACTGTGTTGAATCTGCCGTCATCGGCAATGATAACAGCGGTCTCGCCCTTCGCGGCTGCTGCCGCGGCAAGCTTTACTGCCTCTTTTTCGTTCGCATATTTGAATGCGCCCGATATCCCCGCCTCGACGGAAATCTTTGCATAAGCCGCGCTCGCGGCCTCAAGCATAGAATCATCGCCCGGCAGATAAAGGCTGACTTCTGAAGCCATAAGTATCACCCCTTTCAGTCTTTTCGGCAATGTAAGCAAGCAACCTTAAACCATCCTGAATTAATGTTACTTATTGGGATACCATCTTGCGTCATCGGCATAGGGGTTATTCTTTTTGTTTGCGTTATACCAGGCCTGCGGATACTTGGGATTGTCGTTGTTGAATGCCTGGGAGGTATCTATCGAAACGCTTTCGCCGTCTCTCTTGAGCCTTGCTATAACCACGAGACGCGCGCCGTCGAAGTCGTAGCAGCAGGTCGAGAGCGTTAGAATCTTGTCGCTCGGCTGAATATCGACGGGAGAGGTGAACATCTTTCTCTTGTCAACCTCGTTTATGAATTCCATAAACTTGCTGTCGGAGAGATCTATCCAGTTATATGTGAACATATAGCCGTTATCCTGCGAAGCGGTCGAATTGGTGATAAACGCGGCATAGACGAGCCAGGTGTAGTCGCCGTAAATCGTGTTGCATTCGATTGTCGGCGCTTCCTTGAATCCTCTTATATCCCTGTAATTTTCGAGCTTGCCGAAAATCAGATCGTCATAGTGCATGTTGTGGCCGTAAACCACGGTATTCTTCGGCAGATTCTTGAAATCTCCGATTCTGTAATCAAAGAACGGGACGCCGTATTGGGTGCGCTTCTGATAAATATTCCTGTGAAGATAGAAATCATTGTCCTTCGCCTGGGCTATCGGGAGATTGATTTCAAGCCCGGGAATCGAAATCCATCCGCGCAGATCCTTGTTGATATCATAGAGCTTCTTATACTTCGCGAGCATGCCGACGGGATATTTGCTGTCGCTTTGGGCGATTGTTTCGCTCACGTTGTTTGCGGGCTCGCTGACTATATTCTGAATCTCGCTCTGATGTCTCTTGAACATGAAGGGCTCGTATATATAGGTCTTGGCGAGGTATGCGGAGCTGACGATGATGACGAGAATCGAAATCGCGAGCACTGTCTTGCGGATTGCCTCGGCGAAGTCCGTCTCGTCGAGCACGTCGCTTCTGAG
>JAFZOE010000100.1 GCA_017552845.1 Clostridia bacterium | reverse complement strand
TGTCAGTTTGTTTATTCAAAACAGAAATCTTCAAGCCGAATTTCCTCGCCGGATTCTGTTCGGTGCGATATGACGCATTATTTCAGGTATTCATTTGCGTATTCCGCCATAAGACCGTAAACGCGGTTCGACTGTTCAGAATCGCCATCGAGGCCGTGACCGGAATTCGGGAAAACGATAAATTCGTGTTTAACTCCGTTTTGTGTGAGCAGAGCGTCAAGTTTTTCGGACTGCGAAAAACTGACGGTGGTATCTTTCTTGCCATGAGCCAGAACGGTCGGAACGCTGGAGGAATTCACGTATGTTACCGGCGAAACCTTTGCGAGATACGGCTTTGCCTCTTCATAATTATCTTTTGTGAATCTGAATCCGCACGCCTTTGAAAACAGATCATATGCGGTTGCGTCATCAAAATCGCCGTCGATATATGACTGAATATCGGTAAGGTCGGTCGGCGCGCTCATTCCGAAGACCGCTGCAGGCTTTATGGGAGCTTCATCGGCTCTTGAATAGGCATAAAGCAGCGAAAGATTTCCGCCTGCGGAGTGACCGTAAAGCATCACTTTATTTATGGATATTCCGAGTTCGTTGCCCTTTTCCTTTATGGATTTAAGAGCCATCGTGATTTCATCCAGAATAAAGTTTATATCTGTATTATCCGAAATATAGGTGTAATTTATTGCAGCGGCGCAGTATCCGTTTGACGAGGCCTGGCTTACAAGAGAATCTCTGGAACTCTTTTTGTCTCCGCTGACCCAGGCGCCGCCGTGTATCAGAAGCAGGAGATTTGTTTCGCCCTTTGCTCCTTTTGGCACTACCAGATCATAAACTTCACGCTCTCCGCTGCCGTAGTGAACATCATAGTAGGTATTGACTTTTCCGTAATTTCCCAATCCGAAAAGAGATGAGAAGAAGGCGATAATTGCCATAATAAAAGCATAGATTCTGTTTAACATGAATTTCCTCCGTATACTTCGATTTGTATTATTCTTTCTGTGTGATTTATCCCGATAAACGGGAATATATCTAGTTGTTGTTAGGATAGTAAAGCAATCCTCCAACTACAACCGGAAGATCCTCGATACAGAAATAAACTCCAAAGAGCCATAATTCAGTGTATTTTTTATGGACCATTTCAAGTAGTTCAGGTGTATTTCCCTGCTTAACAATTTGGTTGTTCAGTTCACAAAGTTCATTCAGAAATCCTTGGAGATAATCAATTGCTTCTTCTATAGAATATTTATCATTCTCTATCTCATATTCTATTTTTCCTGTTTCCAAACCACATATAATCTGTTTGAGCTTTTTGCACTCGTTATCCAATCCAACTCGTTCCATATAATTACCTCCTAAAATCCCGATTTGTATTATTCTTTCAGTAAAGAGCATTCCGCAAACGGAATTCACCTCTCGCACTGGTGAGCCCAGTAAACGGAGGTGAAAAGAATATGCTTTGCGCTCGGGGCAACCGCAATGCAGAGCTTGCTTTTTCCGCCCGGCGTGTTGAATTTCATCAGTGCCTTTTCGGGCGTGAGTTTATCAATCCACTCGGCGTAATCGCGCATGAACGAAATGCTGTGGGTTATCGGCATATGCGCCCCGCGGTATTTGGTATAGCCGAGTTCTTTCACTTCATTATAGTATCTGCGGCCCGTTTCGGCGTAAGTATGCAGGCTGCAGTCCGGATTTGTAAACATCCAGATATCAATATCGCTCGCATCGCCCGCATAGATGAATTTAAGCGCGGGGTCGAGCAGAGTGATTGAGCCGGGAGTGTGGCCCGGAAAGTCTTTGACTATAAGCTTCTTGTCGCCCAGGTCGATTTCGTCGCCGTCTTTGAGCGGAATATACTCGGTATTCCCCTTCTTGGTCATAATCAGCTTATCGACCAGCGGCATGAGCTTTTTCGCCTTCGGGTATCTCTCGAGAGTCGCCGTGACTATATCCTCGACCAGCTGAAAATATACATCTGCGGTCGTGAAGGTCGGCATATCCTTTTCGCCGATATGAACCTTCTCAAAATGATGGTTGCCGTTCGCGTGGTCGGGATGAAAATGGGAATTGACAACAACGAGCTCTTTTTTTGTAAGCTTCGCTACATATTTCTTTATATCGATAATATCAAGCCCCGTATCAAAGAGAACGGCCCTGTCGCTCCCCTCAATCAGGAACTCGTTGACTATTCCGTCACCTATCTTGGTGACGCCCTTCCTGAGCTTCGATTTACCGTATCTTAAAAACATGGCAATTTCCTCACTGATATCTGTATTTAATCCCCGCAGGGCGGACCTGCGGGGCGTTGCTTTACTTCTTCTTTCTGTTTTCTCTGTCGAGGCGCTTCAGCTCGGCTTCGGCCCTGGCCTCGCGGGCGGAGCGCTCCTCCTCCTCGGCTACGCGCTGTTTCGCGCCGTCATACATGGCCTCTATCTCGGCGTAATGCGTATAGTCCTCGCGCTGCTTGAGAAGCTTCTCGGCGGAGGCGTAGGGCTTGATGACTCTGTTATAGACAGAGCTTTCCTTGGAGGCCTTGCGGATATCGGAATTGATTTTCCTGCCCTCTTTCCTGAGCTTTGCAATCTCAACCTTGAGAGCCTCTTTTTCGGCGGACGGAGCGGAGTCAAGCTCCTCATAGAGCTTTCTCTGAGCCTCGTCGTTTTCTTCCTCGGCGGCAAAGAGAGTATCGAATACGCTCTCGTCGAATTCGGGAATAACGCCGCTGTATCTTCTGTTTATCGTGCGCGTGCTCGTGCGCATCTGTTTCGCGGATTCAAGCGAATATTTGCGGATTGCCTTCTCGGTTTCGGTGCCGGTCGGCAGGACTCTCGCCTCGGCGATTTTTCTCTCGTCAAAAGCAAGGATGCCCTCGAGGCCCGCGTCAACAGTCTGCCGGGCCATATCGCATTTAATCTTGAACTCTTCGGTGGAGAATTTATTAAATTCCGCTTTAACCATCTGTGCGATTTCAATCTCTTCATTCTGAAGCATAACTGCCCTGCGCTCCCTGCGCGGAAGGGATTTATCGGGAAGAGCGGGCTCTTTGGAATAATTCTCCTCGGCGGCGCGCATTACCTCGACGCCCTCGATGATTTCGGAATCGCTGAGAAGTCCGTTGCCGAAGTCCTCAAACATTGCGCGGATTTTGAGGATAGCAATCATGCCGCGCTGTTTCTTTTCGGAGAGGTCATAGAAGAAATAGGGAATGACGTTGAACGCCGCGCCGACGACCGAGAGGATAATAAGCAGGTTTATCAGCGCGTAGAGCGTATCCGGCTCTCTGCCAAGGATATCGAAGGCGTTTTCGTAGCCGTTATGCTCGTTGATGCCGTATTTATCGAAAATAAGCGGAATTACGGAATTCGTCGCCATGGTGATAAAGCTTGTAATCAGGCCTACCGCGGCGAACATGCCGTCAATCCGCTCGCCGGTTATGAAATGCTGATAGTCCCTTATATCCGCGTTGACGGCGGGAGTCAGGATAACGGCGAAGGAATTCATGAGCGCGTTGAGCCACAGGAACACAAGCACTATCCAGATACACAGCTGCGGGAAATTCACATGCAGGCTGACCGCCGGATACAAGCAGGCGATGAAAAGAATATTGAAAAGGTTGGTGACAATCATTGTCCACTTCTTGCCCCAGCGTTTGATGCAGAAGGGCGCGGCAATCATTCCCCAGAGAGAGGCGTTGCCGTAGACAAGAGTGATGAAGGCATACTGGCCGTCGGTGCAGAGCTTGCCGTAGTTATAGAGCCAGGCGAGGATATAGCCCATGGCTCCCTCGAGGAAGCCGACCCAGGTCGCGAGCGAGATAATCCAGAAATACTTATTCTTGGCGACCGCCTTGATAGCGTCAAAGAAGCCGATCTGGACAACATGCGTCTTTGCCTGGACGAGTTTTTCCTTCGTATTCGCGAAAACGAGAATACTCATAGCGACGCCGATGACGGAAATAATCGGGAAGAGAACCTGATAAATCCTGATATCATACATATCGTCGGTCTTCATGAGCTTGACCATGAGAGGAATCAGGGGCATATAGATGGTCGGAGCGAGTGAATAGGTGACCGACTTGATTGCGGAGACATCCGCCCTCTCCTGCGTATTCGGGGAAAGCAGGAAAATGAGGTTTTCGTAAGCCTCCTCAAAGAACCAGTAGGTGAAATTGAGGCAGATGCTGTAAATAATCGTGATTATATATACCCATACCTTCGGCATGCTCTTATAAGGCGTGAAAACGACGAGCAGGCAGAGGATGACGGTCGGGATGCCCATGCCGAGCACCCAGGGCTTGTATTTGCCCGATTTCATACGCAACCCGTCAATCATATGCGCCTTGAGCGCAGTCTGCGGGATGCCGATGAGCGTAATCAGATATTGAATAATAAGCAGGTGCTTCGGCGGAATGCCCGTCACATTTGAAAGCACGACATTGGTGGCGCTGATGATGATAGTGGTCGCAATCATCTTGATGAAATAGACGCCTATGCCGCCGACCGAATAGGCCGTAATCTCCCTGAAAGGCATATATCTGCCCTTGAGCGGCTTATTCCAGTAAACCACCACATCGGAGATTTTATCTTTAATATTCTGCACAGAAACCAAATCAGATTCCTCCCGAAAACATATCTTATTTATAATATATCATAATATAGAAAAAATCAACATTTTTGAGCAATTTATATAAATTCCCGCAATTATTTTTTTCTTTTTAGTCAAATTATCAAATAATTATTGACATACACCTTAAAATGAAGGATAATAAATTAAATGCAATTAAAGTGAGGTTCATTATGGCTAACAGAGAAAACATTTCATTGGGCGAATACCTGATAAAAGAAGGCAAACTCACTCAGGAAAAACTTGACGCGGCAATCGCCGAGCAGGAAAAGAACGGCACCCCGCTGATTATTGCTCTCGTTGAAACGAAGGCGTGCAACGCGGTTGACGTGGCGCAGGCGCAGAGCAAAATCATGGGCATCCCCTATATGGAGCTGCGCGGTCATTCGCTGCCGCCCGAGATAGTCTCGCTCGTTCCCGGCAAGGTCCTCAGGCAGCATATAGTCTGCCCGCTTGAATACGCCGACGAGAATAACTCGGTGCTCGTTCTCGCGATGGCAAACCCGCTCGATATGGACGCGCAGGATGATATTTCGCTTATCACCGGCTGCATGATCGAGCCGAGAATCGCGACCGCCGGCGACATCAACTCCGTTCTCGATAAATACTACGGCTCACAGGAAGCTCAGGCCGCGGTTGATAAATTCACCAAGGAGCGCGAGAGCAAACTCGCCGCCCAGGAAGCCGCGAAAGAAAAGAGCGACAGCGAACTCGAGAACTCCCCCGTCGTTCAGCTCGTCCGCTCGATTTTCGAGCAGGCGGTCCGTAAGAGAGCTTCGGATATTCATATCGACGCGCACGAGACCGAAGTCGTCGTCCGTTTCCGTATCGACGGCTCGCTCGTCAGAATCATGGCTTACGATATAAGCATGCTCCCCGTTATGGTAACGCGTCTCAAGATTATGGGCGGCATGGATATTTCGGAAAAACGTAAACCTCAGGACGGCCGTATCACGATCGAAGTTGACCACTCCGAATACGACGTCCGTGTATCCATACTTCCCACCTCATACGGCGAGAAGGTCGTTATGAGAATTGCATCCACGGTCGCTCTTACCAGAACGAAGGCTCAGCTCGGTATGAGAGAGCATGAGCTGACGAGATTCGACCATATTCTTTCAAACCCGAACGGCATCATCCTCGTTACCGGCCCCACCGGTTCCGGTAAATCGACCACCCTTTACACCGCGCTTTCGGCTCTTAACGATGAAGCGGTTAACATCATCACGGTTGAGGACCCCGTCGAAGCGAACATCAGCGGTATCAACCAGGTTCAGGTTAATGTCAAGGCCGGACTTACCTTCGCTTCAGCCCTTCGTTCCATCCTCCGTCAGGACCCCGATATTATCATGATCGGTGAGATCCGTGACTACGAGACCGCTTCAATCGCAGTTCAGGCCTCGATCACGGGCCACCTTGTTGTAAGCACGCTCCATACGAACTCATCGGCAGCGACCATCACCCGTCTTCTGGATATGGGCGTTGAATCCTTCCTTATCGCGGACTCCGTCGTCGGCGTTCTGGCTCAGAGACTTATCCGTAAGCTCTGCCCGAAATGCAAGAAGCCCAGAGAGGCAACCAAAGACGAAAAAGAGCTGCTCAAGTATCCCGTTGACGAGCCGCTCACAATTTATGAGCCGGGCGGATGCTCAATGTGCAACGAGACGGGCTTCTTCGGACGAACCGGTGTTTATGAAATCATGGAAATGAGCCCGAACCTCAAGCACCTGATTACAATCAAATCCAACACCGAAACGCTCAAGGCCGCCGCTCTCGAGGAAGGCATGCATACGCTGAGAATGTCAGCCGCGCAGTATGTTATCGAGGGCACGACCTCAATCAGAGAGCTGCTCAAGGTTTCGATGGAAGAGTAATAACAATCATAAATACAAACAAGCCGCAGGTTTTTCCTGCGGCTTTGCTTTTGCGTTATTCTGTTTATTCCCCTGCTCCGAATGTGTCGCGCACGGCGTCGAGGTAGCCGTAGCCGTAGACATCATCGGGCTCAAGGTAGCTCATCTCGGTCCACTCGTTCCAGGAGTTTATCGTCACGAGCGGGATTTCGTTATATTTATCGGCGTATTCCTTCGCGAGTTCAAAGCCCTTCTTTACGTTTTCGGGCTCGTTGCCTCTGAGAATCGGGCCTTTGAAGAAGGTGTAGCGCGGGTTGTTATCCCAGCCGATTGAAACATGCGGATAATAAGGAACATCATATTCTGTGCGGATGCGCTCATATTCCTTCGCGACATCATCGAGATGCTCTGTATATGACTTGCTGCAGTCGATGAAATGGCAGAACTGATAG
>JAFZOE010000099.1 GCA_017552845.1 Clostridia bacterium | reverse complement strand
GAGGAATTGCAGAGGTATAGATTATTAGCTCGGCACCTTCAATATTCTCAGGCTTCTGACCCAGCGTAACCTTCGCCCCAAGCGCTCGGACTCTCGCCAGAGTATCGGTTTCGTTGTTATCGGAACCTGATATAATATATCCTTTTTCGTGGAGGATTTCAGCTATCGGGCACATTCCGGAACCGCCGATTCCAATAAAATGAACGCGTTTTACTTTTTTAAGTAATTCATCTATTTCATACATGTTGAGTATCTCCATACGTAAATTTAAATAATTATACTATATTTAGTGATAAAAATAAAGACTATTTCCAAAAAAAATTGCACTATTTTTCGTGTGTTATTTTATGCAGAAAAATATGCAAAATTTAATAATTTATACACAGTCTATTGAATAATTATAATTATAATGATATAATGTAAAAACAAATTTATCGGAGGAATACTGATGAATACGAGCGAAGAGAGAGAGCAGGTATTCATACTGCTGTTTGAAAAATCATTTAATCCTGAACTTGACGCGGATGCAATTTATAAAATTGCAATCGGTGATGAAATTATACATTCCACTGCTTATACAGAGGATTTATTTAAAACAACTCTTGATAATATTGATAAAATCGATTCTCTGATAAGCAGGTTTTCAAAAGAAAGAAGCTTTGAGAGAATCAGTAAAGTATCTCTTGCCGTTCTGAGACTCGCGGTTTGTGAAATCAGATTCTTTGAAAAGGTTCCTGTGGGCGTTTCAATTAACGAAGCCGTTAATCTCTGCAAAAAATACGGTTCCGAAGATGAATATGCATTTGTAAACGGTATTCTCGGCAGCATTGCAAGGGAAGAGGAAAAATGATTACTCTCGGAATTGATACGAGCAATTATACAACCTCGTGCGCTTTGTATGACAGCGAATCCGGCAGCATTATTCAGAAAAAGAAACTGCTCCCCGTAAAAAGCGGTGAAAAAGGACTCAGACAGAGTGATGCTGTATTCCATCATACTCAGCAGCTGCATATTCTGCTTAATGAATTATTTGATGAATTTGAAGGTGAAATAGACGCAATCGGTGTTTCTTCGAGACCGAGAGACGTTGAAGGCTCGTATATGCCGTGCTTTACAGTAGGTGTAAACACGGCTCGTTCAATTGCTTCGGTAATAAAAAAAACGATATATGAATTCTCACATCAATCGGGGCATATTGCCTCAGCCGCCTATTCGGCAGACAGACTCGATTTATTAAATGATGAATTTATAGCCTTTCACGTTTCCGGAGGAACAACCGAAGGCCTGCTTGTATCACCGGATTATAATAAGATTATCTCGGAAAGAATTATTACAGAAACAGCCGATATTAACTGCGGCCAGGCGATAGACAGATGCGGAGTTATGCTCGGTCTTGATTTTCCCTGCGGTCCGGCACTTGAAATGCTAGCCGAATCATCCGCAAACCGGATCAAACCTATGATTTCTTTCAAAGACGGAAAATGCAATCTTTCCGGTCTTGAGAATAAATGTATGGATTTGCTGAATTCCGGCGCAGCGCATTCAGATATAGCCTTGTATTGTCTAAATTCAGTCTGTGAAACGATTTCTGCAATGACCGATTACTGTTTAAAAGAATGTGGCAATCTTTCTGTTCTTTATGCCGGCGGTGTAATGGGTAATAAGATAATTAAAAAGATGCTTTCAGAAAGATTCAATTCTTTATTCGCTGAACCCGCATTTTCATCGGATAATGCCGCGGGAATTGCAATTCTTACTTACTTAAAGGTGAAAAACAATGCCTGAAATTATTTCCGTTTCTGCACTGAACAGATATGTAAAATCCCTTCTTGACGGAGATACCAATCTGCAATCAATCTATATTAAAGGGCAGATATCAAATTTCAAGAATCATTATCAGACCGGTCATTTCTATTTTTCTCTTAAAGACGAAAAAGCTCAGATACGCGCAGTAATGTTCAAGACTGCAAATCAGAAGCTCAAATTCATGCCAGAAAATGATATGAATGTCATTGTTCGTGCAAGAGTGTCCGTTTACGAGGCTGCCGGAGAATATCAGATATATGTTGATGATATGCAGCCCGACGGGACCGGTGCACTGGCACTGGCGTTTGAACAGCTTAAGATGAAACTTGCAGCTGAAGGTCTTTTTGATGATTCTCATAAGAAACCGATTCCTGAGTTTCCCGAAAGAGTCGGCGTGGTTACATCTGAAAGCGGTGCTGCGTTCAGGGATATATGTAATATTATTTCAAGGAGATTTCCTTTTGCGGAGATAGTCGTATGTCCGGTTGCGGTTCAGGGCACCATGGCTTCCGGTCAG
>JAFZOE010000004.1 GCA_017552845.1 Clostridia bacterium | reverse complement strand
GTGCCCGAGGTGCTGATTTCGGGGCATCACGCCAATATCCAGAAATGGCAGCGCGAAAAATCGCTTGAAATCACCCTCGCAAAAAGACCCGATCTGCTCAGCAAAGCGGATCTCACAGAGCAGGACAAGGTTTATCTTGCTTCGCTTGAAACAGATAACAAATAAAATAAAAAAATTCTTGCAATTTCCTGTATTATATGATAAAATGCAATTCGTTATGTAACGTATTCCGAAAGAGGTGAACACAATGAAGGAAGGAATCCATCCCAACTACCATCAGACAGAGGTTCGCTGCGCCTGCGGCGCCGTCTATCAGACCGGTTCGACCAAAGACGGTCTCAAGGTAGATATCTGCTCAAAATGCCATCCGTTTTTCACCGGCAAGCAGAAGCTGGTTGATACCGGCGGACGCGTTGACCGTTTCAACAAGCGTTTCGGTCTCGGCGAAAACAAATAAGCAAGCAAAAATGCGGCGCATATTCTGCGCCGCTTTGCTTTATGTTAAAGGGAATCTATGAACAGCTATAAAACCGTAAGAAAAGAAGCGAGCGAGGAATACATCGTCAAAAAATCCCGCTTCATAGGTTACATAAAGCCTGTAACCTCAAAGCAGGAGGCGCTCGATTTTATAGCGGAAATATCTAAGAAACACTGGGACGCGACCCACAATGTCTATGCCTATATTCTGCGCAAAGAGGGCATAAAAAAGTTCTCCGATGACGGAGAACCTCAGGGAACGGCCGGTATGCCCGCGCTCGATGTGCTCGAGAAAAACGGGCTGACCGACGTCTGCGTTGTAGTGACAAGGTATTTCGGAGGAATTATGCTCGGAGCCGGAGGGCTTGTCAGGGCCTATTCACACTCGGCTTCAATCGCCGTCAATGCCTCCGGAATCGTGACAAGGGCAATGTGCGCAAGGCTAAAAATCAACTGCGATTACACCTTTTACGGCCGTCTTGCATCACTTGTTCCCGAATGCGGGGGAATAATTGAGGACACGCTCTATGAGGATAATGTGACCGTCATATTCCGCCTGCCGCTTACGGATTGCGATTCCTTTGCCGCAAAACTCACCGAAGCCTCAAACGGCAGATATACCGCAGAAAAAACGGATGAGTTTTATGCGGATACAGATTGAAAATCACAATGTAAAATATGATATATACACTTTATGCCCGACAGTGAAGCTGCCGGGATATTTTTTCAGCATCTCACGGTGAGCCGATTCCCATTTTTCAAAGGTTTCTCTATCCATGGAGGCGAGGGTTCCGCGGCAGGCAATCATCCTGCCGTGCCAGCTTTCAGCAGTGAAAGGAATATCCGCATAGAATTCTTCTGTAACTCTGCCCGGGAAAAGGTCGTCATATAAATCTTCATGTGCGTTCCTTCCGCTGTGCCAACCAGAGTTAAATCTTTTAACGAGCGCAATGCTCTCAGCCGCGATTCTGACATCAAAATCCCAGTTCATGAAAATCTTGATAAATCTGCCGCCGGGTTTCAGCATGCGGGCAATTTCGGCTCTCATCTTTTCCCGGTCAAAATACCAGAAGCACTGCGCGGCCGTGATTGTGTCAAAAGCCTTATCAGGAAGACCTGTATTCTCGGCGGGTGCGGTGATATAAGTGATCCTTCTGCCGCTCTCCTGCGCATCTTTGCGGGCGAGTTCAATCTGACCGGCGGAGATGTCGGCGCCGGTTATATCGCTTTTTTCATTATAGAGATTCTTGGGCAAGATTCCCGTGCCCGTGCCTAAATCAAGCCAGGCTGTGCCGTCGGCGGAAACTCCGAGAGCGCGCAGACGGTCATATAATTCTTCGGGATAAATATCCCTGTATTCGGCGTATGCCGAAGCAGTTCTGCCGAAATCGAATTCCCTGCCCGAATCAATTGAGCCGATTTTCATAACATTTCTCCCCTTTGGGATATTATAGCACATTTCCCGGCATTTTCAAACTGCTTTTATACCCGTGCAAATCTGACATTGAGTTTATACGCCGAATCGGAGCAGATGAAATCATCGAGGCCGCCGTCGATTATCTCCCTCGCGGCTCTCTTCATCGCGCCGACCAGCACGGGCGACTCATCAAGAGGCATAGAGAGCAGAACCGTTTCAATATAAACACTCTTTTCCTCATCGGTCAGGTTCTCCTCCCATTCAAAGATGTCGCTCATCTCGCCGTTGTCAAATTCCATATAGTATTCAAGCGGAAGAATGTTGTAGTTTCTTGTGATATTCATGGTTTATACCCCCTTTTCATCTCCATTATAGAAACGATTGTGGGACATAAAACGGACTTCTATTTTTCTCCTTCAGCCCTTTATACCATAAATAAAAGCTTGACAATGCGCATGCATTCGGTTATAATGCCGTCAGTCAGTTCGAAACCATCCTGACTTATACCGGCTAAATCAAATCTCGCCGGTATTAAAACAAAACTACGGGAGAAAACTTAATATGAACAAAAAGAACAAATTCATTGCCGCGACGGCGCAGATTGCAGCCCTCTACGCGGCATTGACCTATGCGCAGAATTTCCTTCTGCCGGGCACCGCGACAATGGCGGTTCAGTTCAGGGTATCCGAGGTGCTGAATGTGCTCGCGCTCTTCACACCGGCGGCAATTCCCGGCCTCACAATAGGCTGCATTATCGCAAATATCTACTCCGTCGGCTCGGGCCTTCCGCTCGATATGATTTTCGGCTCAATCGCGACACTCGGAGCAACCGCAAGTATGTGGTTCTTGAGGAAGGCGAAAATCGGAAAGTATCCCCTTTTCGCGATGCTTATGCCCGCAATATGGAACGGCATAATCGTCGGCTGGGAAATCGAGCATTTCTTCATTGACGGTCCGTTTGAGTGGTCCGGTTTCCTGATTCAGGGCGGATGCGTTGCGCTCGGCGAGCTTGCAGTTATGCTGACCCTCGGCACAATTCTCTATTTCGTAATGATTAAGCGCGGCCTCGACAAAAGACTTTTCAGCAACCGCATAGGCGAAAACGGCTGATAACAATTATCCCCGACCTCACGGCCGGGGATTTTTTTATTTATGTTTGCGGCTGATTTTATCCAGGCCGCGCGTGCTGTGATTAAACTGCTCTTCAGCTATATCGTAATTGGATTTCGGAGCATAATCATAATCGGATTTTTTACCGATTTTTATCAATATCAGAGATATGATGACAAACGCAAGGCCGGCAAAAAAACCGATAATCTCAAGTTTGAGCATGTAGAATTGAAAGTCTAGGTTTACAATTTCAATTGCACAACAGACAATCAGAACTATCCCTATACCGAGGAGGCTTTCGCCTGCTTTTTTCATAAGATATCTCCGTATTATTAAAGACCTGTCTTTTCTCTGATATAGTTTCTCGCGAGGAGAGCATATTCAAAGGGATTCGCCTTGGCGGGATCCTGCTCAGCTTCGACAACTATCCAGCCCTCGTAATCGGCCTGAGCAAGAATATCGAAAACGGGAGTGAAATCAAAGTCTCCGTCGCCGGGAACGGTGAACGCGCCCGCTCTGACGCAATCAAGGAAGCTCCAGCCCTTTTCCTTGCCCTCTGCTATGACGGCGTTTCTCGTGCTCTTGAGGTGAACGTGCTTGATTCTGTTTACATACTTTTTAAGAACGCCGATTGCATCCTCGCCGCTGAATGCGAGATGGCCGGTATCATAGAGGAGATAGACAAGATCGGGATCGGTGATCTCCATAAGTTTGTCGATTTCAGCCTCGGTCTGAACGCCGGTGCCCATATGATGATGGATAGTGAAATACATATCCTTTTCTTTTGCGAGGCGTCCCATCTCATTGAAACCCTTGCGGATGAGCTCCCACTGCTCGTCGGTATAGACGGGCTTATCGCCGAAGATGCTCTTGCTTGTTCCCTGAATTGAATTGCCCTGCTCGGAAGCGCCGATTACTCTCGCGCCGAGAGCATAGAGGAAATCTCTGTGCTTGATAAAGGCTTCAATAGTGGCGTCATAGCCTTCGGAGAGAAGGAGCGAGGAGAACCAGGCGTTGCAGATTCTCATTCCTCTGACATCGAGCTTATGCTTGAGAGTCTCAACATCCTTCGGATATTTATTGCCGATTTCGCTGCCGGTGAAGCCCGCAAGAGCCATTTCGCTCACGCACTGCTCAAATGTATTCTCAGCGCCGAGATCGGGCAGATCGTCGTTGGTCCAGGCGATAGGGGCAATAGCGAGTTTGACTTTATCTTTGTTAAGCATTATATATTTTCCTCCGTTTATCAATACAATCTTGCGTCTTTTACATGAGCCTGCATATCCTCATAGGCGGCTCTGACCGTTTCACTCTCGGAAACGGATGCAACACCGACACGCCACCAGGCATCATAGCCGTCGCTCATGCTCTTGTGGGCGACTTTTATATCAAACAGACACGGAACTGTCTGTTTTACGGAATCCTCGAGCGCGGCTCTGAGCTCGTCAACATTCGTAACTCTGTAGCTCTTGCAGCCGTAGCCCTCTGCAATCTTTGCGAAATCGACATTGATGAGAGCGCCGTCGAGAAGGCCTGTCTCGGGGTTTCTCGCGCAGAATCTTGTGCCGAAAGTGTCCGTGCCCTGATTATTCTGAAGATTCTCTATGCAGCCCCAGCCGATGTTATCAAAGAGCATGACATTGATTTTGAGATTTTCCTGAACGGCGGTGTGAAGCTCGCTGTGAAGCATGAGGAAGCTGCCGTCGCCGCACATTGTATAGACCTCTTTATCGGGGCGGGCAATCTTGACGCCGAGAGCGCCGCAGATTTCATAGCCCATGCAGGAGAAGCCATATTCCATATTGTAGGTTCCGGGGGTGAAGGATTTCCACAGACGCTGCATGCATCCGGGAAGGGAGCCTGCGGAACCTACAGCTATCGCATCCTTCGCGATGAAATTATTGATTTCGCCGAGCGCTCTGGTCTGTGAAAGACCGTTTTCAAGCTCTATGCTGTAGAGTCTGTCAACCTCGGCAACATAATCGGCTTTGATCTGAGCAAGCTCAGCCGGATCCCAGCCGGATTTATATTCCTTCGCCTCAAGAGCGGCTGTGAGCGCTTCGAGAGTAAGTTTTGCATCAGCAACGACGGAAACTGCATCCATTTTAAGAGCGTCAAAAGCGCTGACATTTATGCCGAGCATCTTGACTGACGGATTTTGAAATCCCCATTTTGAGGCGGTCGTAAAGTCGGTGAGGCGGGAGCCTGCAGAGATGACAAGGTCGGTAATTTTTGCAAGTTTATTCGCCGCGGGGCCGCCCGTGACGCCGATACCGCCCATGTTCAGCGGCAGGTCAAACGGAATATTGCCCTTGCCCGCCTGGGTCTCGGTAATCGGGATATTGAATTTCTCAGCGAATGCGACAGCTGCATCATAAGCCTCCGAATAGGTTACGCCGCCGCCCGCGATGAGAATGGGCTTCTCGGATTTCATGATGGTTTTAACCGCAATTTCAATTTCGCGGTCAGTCGGTATTCTTCTGTCGAGATACCAGACTCTCTTCTGAAGGAAATAATCGGGATAATCGAAGGATTCGCCCTCAACATCCTGAGGCATCGCAAGGCAGACCGCGCCCGTTTCGGCGGGATCGACCAGCACGCGCATGGCGTTGAGGCAGGCTGTCATGAGCTGCTCGGGGCGAACGATTCTGTCCCAGTATTTGCAGACGGCCCTGAAGGCGTCGTTTGCGGTAGTGCTATAGGAAGTGGGCTGCTCAACCTGCTGAAGCACGGGATCGGGCTGGCGGCAGGCGAATGTGTCACCGGGGAGCACAAGCAGAGGAATTCTGTTTGCTGTGGCAGTGCCCGCAGCAGTAACCATATTAAGAGCACCGGGGCCAATAGACGAGGTGCAGGCAATAATCTTCCTGCGGTGATTCTGCTTTGCAAAAGCCATAGCCGCATGAGCCATACCCTGCTCATTGTGGCCCTGATAGAATTTAAGGCTGTGGCCGCCCTGCTCGAGCGCCTGACCGAGGCCGACTACGCAGCCGTGGCCGAAAATGCCGAAGATACCGTCGACAAATTTTGATTCAACGCCGTCAAAACTGATATACTGATTATCAAGGAATCTAACGAGCGCCTGTGACATTGTCAATTTCATATTTATTCCTCCGCTGTAAAAATTCGGGGATGAAAACCCGCTCTCCCCTATTAGGGATATAATAGCAAATCATATATAAAAATACAAGTGAAATTTTAAGAATGCCATTTTTATCAAAAATTATTGATTTACGGAATAATAGATGCTATACTTTAAGTGCAAAATAAATTTCGGGAGATGAAATTATGAAAACAGCAGTCAAAATCATAGCAGTTATCATGGTTCTCGCGACAATCACGGTTCTTTTCGCAAGCTGCGGCAAAACTCTCAACGGCACCTATAAGCCCGCAGACGGCGCAGGTTCGCTGACATTCGACAAAGACGGCAACGTCAAGGGCGAGCTGTTCGGAATCACCTTGACAGGCACATATTCAATCGACAAGGATCAGATTACATTTGAGAAAGAAACCGTTCTCGGCATCGGCGGAACTCTCACCTATTCCTTCGAAAAGAGCGGCAAGACCATAATAATCGACGGCAAGGAATACGTAAAAGAGTAAAAGACAATTCAAGAAGGCGGCTGAAATTCAGCCGCCTTCATTTTTATATCAATAAAACTGAATGTATCCCGTATCAAAATCCGTTATCTCTTTATTGTCATCGAGTTTTAAAATGATTGAATAGTCATCATTGATTTCCATCGTAACAAAGCCCGCAAAGCTTTCGCTGTCTGCAAAATCGGGCGAGACTCTGATAGTATATTCACCGGTTGTGATTTCGGGT
>JAFZOE010000098.1 GCA_017552845.1 Clostridia bacterium | reverse complement strand
TCACGAGGGAGTGCGCGGAGCTTATGATCTGATTATCAACAATTACGGTCCCGAAAAGAACTATGCGAGCGTGCATATCGAAGTCCCCGATACGATGACGGCAAATGAAATAGACCTTATCGCCCGCCATCTTTCGGAGGATGTCTATGTCGAAACCGGTATAATCCTCACAGCCATCGGAATTTACTCATATAATACCGGCTGTGACGAATCGGCAAAAATGCGCGATACCGTTACCGATACCGTGCTTGCCCACAATTGGGCAATTCAGGTCCACGGATTCTATGTTGACATAGAAAAAAAGGATATGCGTTTTGACGTGGTTCTGAGTTTTGCTATTGATCCCAAGGAAGCGCTGAAAACAATCTATTCCGAAATCGAAACCCTGTATCCCGGCTACCGCATAACAATCGCTCCCGACGTCGATTTATCGGATATATGAATTAATAATTAACCCGCAGGTTCAACCTGCGGGTTTAAATATGTTTTCTATATTACTTCTTTAGGAAGGGAGCCGAAAAGTGAACGGAACCATGCGACGATTCTGGCAAAGAATCCGGAGTTAACATTTACCTGAACTGTTTTCTGAAGCAGATTATTGCTTAAATCGGTCTGAACATTTTTCTCGGCATCGATTATTTTTACAGTGAAAGTGCGTGTGCTTCTCATCTCGCCCACGTGATATGATACATTAGTATTTGTCCCTCTTGCAAGTTCTTCATTTCCGTCGTAGATTGCCAAATAGAATCCGGAGGGAACATTCTCGGCTGTTGCTGTGACGGTTACATCCGCGCGATAGCTGACATTTGCCGATGAGCGGACATTGATTTTTGATGCATATGTAGGATTGGTGATTATAGTTCCCTGCTTTGTTCTGGTATGCGTTGCAGTGCATCTGTCACATTTTGCGGTTTCAGTGCCGTCTTTTTCGGGAGTTGCATCATTGTTGTATTTATAATTCGTAAAGCTGTGGCCGAGAGGTTCTTTATAAGAATCAACATATGAATCTCCGCAATGGCATGTATGAGTTGTGTAGCCCTTTTCTGTGCAGGTAGGCGGAGTAACAGATACCGAATATGTATGACCGGTTGGCTCTGTAGTGATTCTTTCGGAACTCAGAATGTTACGGCATACCGAACAACGCACAACTCGGTCGTAGTGACCGCTTTCGGTGCAGGTTGAAGGAATAATGTTTTCTCTTGCGGGAGTTCCCGGCGTATGGTCTGAAAGCGGCAGAGATTCATAGGTCGTATAAGTGCATCTGGAACATGTATCATACGGCTTGTATCCCTGAGTTTTGCAGGTGGAATTAACGCCTTCGTGGTGAATTAAATTGTGTCCGAGCGGTCCGGTGGTGACAGTGTTTCTGCTCATAACAGTGTTACATACCGAGCAGCGAACAACGTTGTCATAATGACCGCTTTCCGTGCAGGTTGAGGGAACTGTATTTTCCTGTGCAGATGAACCCGGAATATGATTTCCGTATCCGCTAGAATGAATTACTGCGCGGCAGTCTCTGCAAATTTCTGTCTTATCTATTAATGTCTTGCAATCGCCTTCGGTTTGCTTCAGAATCTCTTTCTCCGAGTGGTTGCAGTAAATGAAAGATTCCGTATAATCAGAAACAGTGGCAGAATTAAATGCCGAAGAGTAATTTGAAGTAACAAAAATCCTGCCGTCAATTTGTTTGAGACCAAACAGTAAGTAATTGGTTCCGGGGAAAAGTGCCGATGTAGGGGTATAGATCAGCTTATCCTCTTTAGTTAATATATTATAAGACCTGACTTCTTTTGCCGCTGTATAAATGATTTCATCCCCTATATTTAATATTTTCGGGGCTGTTTTGTAGTTTGAATACGAATTCGAAGAATAGTATTCTCTGTAGTATTTATCAATCAGCAGACATTCCGATTCGTTACCGGTCATATCTCTTTTGATAATTACAAATTTAGAACTGTCTGAATCCGATTCTTTCAGATAATAGAAATCACCACCGATATACAGGACTTGGGTTTCCGAATCAGCAGGGAAATAATCCTCATAAATTGTTGAAGTTGCATCGTCATCAAAATCTGTTGCACCGCGATGATTTTCCGAGAAGGTTGCGTATGACAGCATGAAATTGCCATGCTTGACTCTTCCCGGAACATCCCAGACCGGATCGTCCCAGGTTGTGTCAATATAATAGGGCTCAGAATCAATGATAACCTTTGTGAAGGCGTGGCTGATCTGTGAAGAGCTGATAAGGTAATTCTCTATTCCGATCTCGTCCAGCAGCCACATATAAGCAAAAGCGTATCCGTTGCAGACAGCGGTTCTTTTTGCAAAAGCTCCATATGCATCGTAGCTTTCATCCGGAATTGTGTTATTCTCATAATTTATATAATCATATTCGCAATATGCATCCAGACGATCATGAAGCAGCAGGCATTTATCAACAGCCGAGAGCGCATCGTTTCCTTTGATTCCATAAAGCAGTTGCTCAGCGGCATCCTCGCACTCTATGTATTTTGCCTTGTTGGCGGCAGGATTCCCGGTAAAATAGAGCTTTGTAAACATGTTGCTGTAATAACCATACGAATAGTAAAAAGAGCTGTGCCTTACGGCAAAAAACTTTGGAGTCCGGAAAACGATGCCGCTGAGATACTCCAGATTTGCAGTTGTGAATGGAATGTTGCAGGATGATATATCAACTGTAATTTCACTGTCTTCCGATTGAACGGTGTCATTGTAAACAGCGTTGAATAACAGATTGTATACTCTTTCCCAGTCTGCATCGGCATCCATGCCGTCCGGCTCTTTTATAGAAAGATATTTGCCGTCTTCCGGAGCGGGGCAGCAGTATATTCTGTTTTCAGAAGCGGCGTAAGCAGCCCCTCCGGGCAGGGTTACCGCCAGCGTAAGCAGAATGCATATAAACGCTTTTATAATTTTTCTTTTTTTCATATAGTTTCCTCCCTGGTTGAATACCCCTTATTCTCCGGCCGATTCAATAACCCTTTCTGCAAGCTTTTTCAGTTGGTCCATTGTTACAAGTTCTCCGATTTCTCTGCGGAAAGAAGCCGCGCCGCGCATGCCTTTAATATACCAGCCGGCGTGCTTTCGTGCCTCTCTCATTCCTACATAATCGCCTTTGTATTCGCAGAGAAGGCCGATATGCCTTATCATGACTGCCATCTTTTCTTCGATTCCCGGCTCAGGCAGAATAATACCCGAGCTGAAATACTCGTTTATCCGAGCGAATATCCATGGAGCTCCGAGCGCTCCTCTGCCTATCATCAGATGGTCGCATCCCGTTTCCTTCAGCATGAATTCCGCGCTTTCAATGTCGGTAACATCGCCGTTGCCGATAACGGGAACGGGCACAGCTTCCTTAACTTTACGGATAATGTCATAATTCACGGGAGGGGAATACATCTGTTTTCTTGTCCGGCCGTGAATCGCAATAGCGCTTGCGCCTGCCTGAACCAGAAGTTTTGCTAGTTCGACTGCATTAATATTATCATCGTCCCATCCCGAGCGGATTTTGCATGTTACCGGTATTTTAACCGCATTTACGCAGGCGTTTGCGATTTCAGCAGCAAGGGCTGGATTCTTCATAAGCGCCGCGCCTCCGCCGTGACCGGCAACTTTCGGGGCAGGGCAGCCCATGTTTATATCGACAGCTATGCATCCCGTTTGTTCTGCAAGTTTTGCAGCCTCTGCCATGGTTCCCGGCTCACAGCCGAAAATCTGAACGCTCGCAGGCATCTCTTTTTCGCCGATTGTCATAAGAAATCCCGATTTGCGGTCGCCCATCGTGAGCCCTTTAGAGCTTATCATCTCGCTCGTGACATAAGAAGCGCCGTATTCTATGCATATTTCCCTGAAAGCTCTGTCTGTGACTCCGGCCATCGGCGCAAGAGCGGCAGAGCCTTTTAATTCATAATTTCCGAGTTTCATATTCTCACCGGATTGATTATATCATTATTCTGAAAAATCTTCAATATTTTACGAAAATTAATAATATTTAAGGTTATTTTAAGGTAAGTAGTTTATAAATAAACTGAAGCAGGAATGCTTCACACACTTCATTTTATCTTCCCGAACAGACAGACCGCCTTCCGCAGGGCGGCCTGTCGCCTTTCTGGACTCTAAGTGTATTTATTACAAATTATTACAAAAAATGTCATTTTCCTCTTGATTTATTATTAATATAATGGTAATATATTTGAGTAAAAAGGAAACTATGCCTTATCAGTTTTATTTAATAAACGGGAGGATTTTATGAAAATGACCAAGAGACTTATTGCTTTATTGCTCGCAGTTATTATGATCGCGGCAATTCCTTTCACCGCTTTTGCAGCAAAGGATGCCAAAGAAGAGACCACAGTTGCTGCAGAGGAAGAGACTACCGCCGCTCCTGCAGAGCCCAAAGAGAATCTGCGCGATACAGTTGCAAAAATGTGGGTATTTGTTACCTTCGCGAATCCGAAGGTTCCCCATTGCTGGATTTATATCAAGAACCTGACCGACAAGCCCCTCAAGGTCTGCGATGATTATTATATCAAAGCTCACGGCGATTTCTCGATGGGTGCATTCAAAGAGAGAGGCACCGACGGCGCAGGTATCTATTTCAATCTTGAAAGACACTGGATTAAGCCCGAAACATACGGCAGAGCATATTGCATGGCTACCAATGTTTCCCGCAAAGAGATGAATAAGCTTCCCGATGCTCTCAAGCGTCACAATTACTGGAACTGGGGATTCAACTGCTGCTGGTTTGCAACCTGCATCTGGAATCTCGCTTCCCCCCGCAAGCTCGCTTATCTCTTCTCCCCCTATATCATGGTAGGCCAGATGCTTATCTGGGGCGCAAAGAGACCGGACTTCGTAATTCCCAAGATGACCAACGCGGCTTATTGCTATAAATACAGCCCGGACGGCATCAAGCAGTGCTGCTACAGAGCAACCATCTCCAATACCGGCGTATAATCGAATACAGTCAATAATTACGGCCCGCTGATAAACAGCGGGCCTTTTTGTATATAAACTTACTTCGGTTTATTAATATATTAACCCCCGCCTGAATAAGGCGGGGGTTGTGTTTTAATTTATGCTTCTGCTTTCCAGAGACCGTGCAGGTTGCAGTATTCATAAGCTGCGACAGCGGTTTCTCCGTCGGCGAGAGCAAACTTTGCAACAGGGGCTTCGCCGGGTTTGAGATCCTTCTTCTGATAGCCCTGATTCGTTTCAAGAATAATGAACTGAATATAATGGGCGTCAATCATCGGATGCTCAACCGAGCCGACCGTTACGGTCACGGTATTGCCCTCAACGGCGATAACCGGAACGTGCTTTTCAAGAGCACCGTCGGTGGTGTTCGGGGTAAGCTCAGCCATTTCTTCGCCGCAGCAGAAGGGTGTGCAGGGAGTTTTATCCGTAAGGAAAGTAACGAAATTACCGCATTTTGCGCATTTATAGAATTTCATTGTTTTTCTCCGTAATCAATAATTCTCGGCGTTTACTTCGAAGAAGCTCTGAGGATGAGCGCAGACCGGGCAGATATCGGGCGCGTTAGTGCCGATTACGATATGACCGCAGTTACGGCATTCCCAGATTTTAACCTCGCTCTTCTCAAATACCTGTTTGGTTTCAACGTTCTTGAGAAGCGCTCTGTAACGCTCTTCGTGATGTTTCTCAATAGCTGCGACTCCGCGGAATTTAGCGGCGAGCTCGGGGAATCCTTCAGCCTCGGCTGTCTTTGCAAAATCTTCATACATATCGGTCCATTCGAAGTTTTCACCGTCGGCGGCCGCTTCAAGATTCTCGGCTGTTGATCCGATACCGTTGAGCTCCTTGAACCAGAGCTTTGCATGCTCTTTTTCGTTGTCGGCAGTCTTGAGGAAGAGAGCAGCTATCTGCTCATAGCCTTCTTTCTTTGCCTTGGATGCGAAATAGGTATATTTATTCCTTGCCTGGGATTCGCCGGCGAATGCCGCCTGAAGATTCTTCTCGGTCTGGGTGCCTGCGTAGGGATTGGCTTTTACCTCGGCAAAAGCGTCTTTCTGACCGCATTTCGGGCAGACTTCGGGAGCGGCGTCACCTTCGTGAACATAGCCGCAGATTTTGCAGATAAACTTTTTCATAATAATCCTCCTGACAAATATATTTTGATATTGCTTACTGATTTATTATAAATGTTTTAACGGCGGGTGTCAATGTTATTTTGTTGTGCTGTTACACATTAAACCTGAAGAGAACCACATCGCCGTCGTTCATGACATATTCCTTGCCTTCGCTTCTGACAAGGCCTTTTTCCTTTGCAGCGGCGAGCGAGCCGTATTTTATCAGCTCATCGTATGCAATAACCTCGGCGCGTATGAAACCGCGCTCAAAATCGGTGTGAATCTTGCCTGCAGCCTGAGGCGCTTTTGTGCCTTTTTTGATTGTCCATGCTCTGACTTCGGGTTGGCCTGCGGTAAGGAACGAAATCAGACCGAGCAGAGAATAACTCTTCTTTACCAGCAGATCGAGACCGCCGCTCTTAACTCCGAGCTCGGAGAGAAACATTTCCTTTTCTTCGGGGGTGAGTGAAGCTATTTCGGCTTCAAGCTCCGCGCAGATCGGGAGCACTTCGCTGCCTTCTGCAGAAGCGATTTCACAGACTGCTTTATAATGCGGATTATTGTCAATGCCCGATGCGAAATCATCCTCGCTCATATTGCAGGCATAGATAACGGGTTTTGAAGTAAGCAGCGCGATTTCGGCAAGCCAAGCTTTTTCGTTTTCGTTGCATTCAATATTTCTTGCCGGGATATTGCTCTCGAGAGAATCCTTGAGTTTCTTGAGAAATTCGAGTTCGCCGGCAAGCGATTTATCGCCTTTTAAAGCTTTCGATACTCTGTCAATTCTGCGCTCAACCATCTCAATATCCGAGAATATCAGCTCCAGATTGATTGTTTCAATATCTCTGGCGGGGTCGATGGTCGCGTCAACATGAACTATATCATCATTTTCAAAGCATCTGACAACGTGGATTATCGCATCTGTCTCTCTGATATGAGAGAGAAATTTATTGCCAAGTCCTTCGCCTTTTGAGGCGCCGCGGACAAGACCGGCTATGTCGACAAATTCAATAAAAGCGGGTGTGATTTTAACGGGATTATATATCTCCGCGAGCTTGTCGAGCCTCTCGTCGGGGACTGCGACAACGCCCACATTCGGCTCAATAGTGCAGAAAGCGTAGTTTGCGCTCTGGGCGCCCGCATTGGTGATGGCGTTGAATAATGTGCTTTTGCCGACATTCGGCAGACCTACTATGCCAAGTTTCATATTCTTCATCCCTTCGGGTAAATTCATTTTCATCATTATACAATGAATCCCGGTTAAATACAATATTAAAATAAATTTGTTGTTTACAAATGTTTACTTTTATTATATAATAAACTAAATAACTATGCTGTGAAAGTGTTTCTTTTTGAGAAGCTTTTGCAATTAAGGATATATTTATGAAGAAAACAATCAGTATTTTAACGGCTGTTATTATGCTTGTGCTATCGTTTACTGCCTGCGGAGGCGGGAATATAACTCCAGGTAAAAAGAAAAAAGAGCCGACTACCACCGCAGAGCAGAACACTCTTAAACTTGCATATTCAAAAAACGATTCTCTCAATCCTATGACAGCCGAGACCTCAATCAATTTTCAGATTACCAAGCTCGTTTTTGACGGGCTTTATAAGCTTGACGGCGCCTATGAACCGATCCCCGTGGTCGCAAAATCTGCGGTAGTCGGTTCAACGCTTGTCAGCGTAACTCTCAATGAATTCAAATTCAGCGACGGCTCCGATATTTCTGTAAACGATGTTATTTCATCATTTTATCAGGCAAAGGAATCCTCAGCCTATGAAACTCGTCTCAGGAATATCTCCGAGGCTCATATCGGCTCCGATAATTCCGTTGTATTTGATCTTGAAACTCCCGATCCCTACGCGTTGAGCTGCCTCGATTTCCCGATAGTCAGAAATTCGGAAGAGGGATTCCCTCTCGGCTGCGGCAGATATTCCTATCAGCGCGACGGCGAGAATATTTATCTTGTTGTCAACTCATACAGAACCGATTTTGATCCGATTTTCAGAACTGTTAACCTCGAACCGATTCATGAGAGCGATTCTTTTGAGAGCAGTTTGGTTATCGGCAACACCGCTTTCTCATATAACGACCTCTCGAGCGGCACTTATTCGAGAATGAATGCAAACAATGTCGATATCGGCATCAATAATTTTGTTTATCTCGGATTCAACCTTGCTGATGAATGGTTCTGGATGCCAGAAATGAGAAGAGCGGTCAGTATGTGTATTGACAGAGAACTTGTTGCTGCTTCCGGTTTCCGCTCCCATGCGAGACCTGCGCTCACTCTCTTTAATCCCGATTGGTATGCAACAAAAGAAATCACCGTCGATTCCTCCGTGAATATCGCGGGGGCGCAGGAGCTTATCAAGGCGGCGGGAATTGAGCCTGCCACCAGGGAAATATCTATTCTTTGCAATGCCGAGAATGAATTCAAGACTGATGCCGCCGAGGTAATTGAGGAGTGCCTTGAAAAAGCCGGTTTCTATGTGCGTGTCAGCGCTTTGATGAAGGATGCCTATGTTCAGGCAGTCAAATCGGGCGAATATGATATATATATCGGAGAGGTCAGATTGAATTTCAATATGGATCTGTCTCCTGTGCTGACAGGCTCGGCCTCTTACGGCATAGACGAAGAGTCGGCTACCGTGCTCAAATACAGCGATTTCCTTGCAGGCAACTGCGAGATAATGGATTTCATAAATGTCTGCAACGAAGATATGATTTATGCGCCGCTCTGTTACCGCAACGGAGTCGCATCATATACCAAATCAATGCGCGGCGAATTCAAAGGCTGTGATGCCGATGTATTCTACGATATTGAAACCTGGAGCCTGAAATGATTAAACCGTCGGACAATATTACCGCTCTCAAGGGTGTCGGCGCAAAACGCGCAGAGGCACTTAACAAGGCCGGTATATTCACAATCTATGATCTTCTGACTTATTTCCCGAGAAACTATATCGATCTTTCCCGGGGGATGTCGATAAGGTCGGCTCCGCTCAACGAAAACGTCTGTATAAGGGCTTTTGTCGGCTCTGTCCCGCGCGAGCATTATATCCGCAAGGGGATGACTACCTATTCCGTCGATATAACAGACGGCGAATCGGTGATGAGCGTTGTATTTTTCAATAACAAATACATTTCCGATATGCTTGTAAACGGTGAAGAGTATTATTTTTACGGAAAAATAACACCGTTCGGTCAGCATTATAAATCAATGACCTCGCCCAAGTTCTTTAAAGTATCGGACGGCATTAACTTCAGACCGGTATATCCGCAGACGGCTCTGCTTAATACCAATTATATCGAGAAGCTTCTTAAAACCGCATTTGATTCCATACCCGAAATGGAGGATTATCTTCCGGAGCGAATCAGAAATGATTACTGCCTGATGGGTCTGCGCGATGCGCTAGTGAATATTCATTTTCCGACATCTCCGGATTTGCTGGCAGAGGCTAAGCGCAGAGTGTCGTTTGAGAATCTTTTCATTCTTCAGCTCGGCCTCTCAAGGCTCAAGATAAAATCAAAAAAATCAACGGGCACGGTGATTACAGAGAATTTTACCGATGAATTCCTGCGCCTTCTCCCGTTTGAACTCACCGGCGCACAGAAGAGAGCAATCAATGATTGCGTTGCCGACATGTCCTCCGGCCTTCCGATGAACAGGCTGCTGCAGGGTGATGTCGGCTCGGGCAAGACCGCTGTCAGCGCCGCGCTGATTTACAATATAGTCAAAAACGGTTTTCAGGCGGCGATAATGGCTCCGACAGAAGTGCTGGCCGTTCAGCACTATAAAACATTTCTGGCTTTCTTTGATAATACGAGAATCAATGTTGCGCTTCTTACCGGTTCCACTCCCGCGAAGGAAAAGAAGCAGATCAAAGCCGATCTCAAGGAAGGAACCATTGACCT
>JAFZOE010000097.1 GCA_017552845.1 Clostridia bacterium | reverse complement strand
GGCGTTGCGGTAACGGTTGCGGAACCGCCGTAATTGTATGTGCCGCCGCCCGTAACAGTTCCGCCTTCGGTCGGATTTGCTGTAACCGAAACACTGTGAGTATCAAGTTCAAAATTCGCGGTCAGATTTCGGTCTTTATCAACCGTGAATGTGTATTCGGCATCCGTGCTGACTTCTTCGCCGTTTTCGGTCCAGTTGACAAAATGGTAACCTGGGGCAGGCGTTGCGGTAACGGTTGCGGAACCGCCGTAATTGTATGTGCCGCCGCCCGTAACAGTTCCGCCTTCGGTCGGATTTGCTGTAACCGAAACGGTGTGAGTGTTTATTTCAAAATTTGCGACGAGCTCGCGGTTACCCGAGACTGTGAACGAGTATTCGGCATCCGTGCTTACAACTTCGCCGTTCTCGGTCCAGTTGACGAAACGGTAACCTGTGGCAGGCGTTGCGGTTACGGTTGCGGAACTGCCGTAATTGTATGTGCCGCCGCCCGAAACGGTTCCGCCTGCGGTCGGGTTTGATTCCGGATCAATATAGTAAGCATTTCCTATAATCGCTCTTTTCGCATCGGTTCCATCGGGATTACGAATACGGGTAGTGCCGATAGTGCCCCCTTCAGGGTATGAAAGACTGAGCCCGTCTTCCAGAGTCAATCTTCCGTTGAAAAGCATAGCTGAGTCAGAAGCTTGGGCCGTAACAACGCTGCTGCCCGATATAATAAACAGTTTACGAGTGGTATATATTGCTTCTGTGTCATCTGATTCAACTGCAACCCTGCTGTCTATGATTTTCAAACTATATGGTGCGGATGATTCATCAGTATGAGGACAGTATACTCTGCCTCTTACTTCCAGATTTGATACATTTTGAATTGTTAATGGTGCATACGGGGCATATATTCTGCCTTCGGCTTTTAAAGTGCCTCCCTGCGAGCCATCAATAACTGTATCTACGGAGTTGGTATATAAAGCATTATTTCCGCCATTCAAATAGTTTGTTCCCATCAGAATGATTGTCAGATTGGAAGATTGTTCGATGCTTCCCACTGCATTAATTGCATCGCCACTCGCTGTTATGTTCGCGTTGTTAAGCGTGAGCGTGCCGGAAACAGGATCATAGCTTACTGTGCCGTCACCGAGCACATCATCCTTATTGTCATCTGTTACACTTACGCCGCCTACTTTGAGACGGAAGTCAGCCGCACTTGCAGTTAAGCCCACGACAGATATCGTGCCGAGCACGAGCATAAGCGAGAGCAGAATTGACAGAACTTTCTCAGTCATCTTCATAATTCTTCCTCCAATAGAGATTTTATGAAATACCTACCTGATTATTTTAACATAATGATACCGTGAAATACAACAGATTTATAAAAAATATATTTACCTTAAGTGTTGAAAAATGTTTCTCCGGCCTGTATAATAATTCCGTATGATTTTATTCCATAATCAAAGGAGAATACTATGAGCAGATACGAGAGCGCAAAAGAGATTTATGCTTCCTACGGAGTTGACACCGAGGCGGCGCTTGAAAAAATGAATTCGATTCCCCTTTCGGTCCACTGCTGGCAGGGCGACGATGTCATCGGCTTTGATTCGACCGGCTCGCTCAGCGGCGGAATCCAGACCACCGGCAATTATCCCGGCAGGGCAAGGACTCCCGAAGAGCTGATGGCCGATATCGACAAGGCGTTTTCGCTGATTCCCGGCGTCAAGAAATTAAATCTTCACGCCTGCTACGCGATATTCGACGGCGATTTCGCCGACAGAGACAGCATACGCCCCGAGCATTTCAGAAAGTGGGTTGATTTCGCAAAAGAGAGAGGTATCGGCCTCGATTTCAACCCGACCTATTTCTCGCATCCCATGGTAAAGGACGGCCTCACGCTGACCTCCCCCGATGAAACGGTCCGCAGATTCTGGGTTGAGCACGGCAGACGCTGCATCGAGATTTCGCAGTATTTTGCCGAGGAGACTGGCGTTCCCTGCCTTATGAATATCTGGATTCCCGACGGCTTCAAGGATATCCCCGCCGACCGCCTCTCCCCGAGAATGAGATATAAGAAATCTCTCGATGAGATTCTCTCGGTTCCCTATGACAAGAGCAAGGTATATATTTCGGTCGAGTCAAAGGTGTTCGGCATCGGCCTCGAGAGCTACACGGCCGGCAGCGCCGAATTCACAATGGGCTACACGATGAAGAACGGCCTCGTTCCGCTTATGGATAACGGCCATTATCACCCGACCGAGCTCGTCTCCGATAAGATTTCATCGCTCCTCTGCTTCAATGAGAAGGTTGCCCTTCATGTGACTCGCGGCGTCCGCTGGGACAGCGACCATGTAATTCTTCTCGATGACGAAACAAAAGAGATTATGCGCGAGATAGTCAGGAACGACGCGCTCGACAGAGTATTCATCGCGACCGATTATTTCGACGCCTCGATAAACAGAATTTCCGCCTGGGTTACCGGAACAAGAAACGTCCGCAAGGCGCTTCTCGGCGCTCTGCTTGAGCCCTCGGCAAAGAAGATGGCGCTTCAGGACAGCGGCGATTTCACCGCCCTCATGGCTCTCGGCGAAGAGGAGAAGACTCTTCCCTTCGGCGATATCTGGGAGGAATACCTCAGCAGGAATTCAATGAAAAACAGCTACATTGCAGATATTAAAGAATACGAAGAAAAGGTGCTGGTGAACAGAAAATGAAAGATATAATGAAAGCGCCCTTTATGATTGAAATGATGCGCACAACCGCGAATATGTATCGCCTCGGCTACGATGAGAGGAACGGCGGCAATATCAGCCGGATGCTCGATGAGAACGAAGTCGGCGAATATCTCGATCTCAATAACGTTATCCGCACTATAGACACCGGCTTTGACGCGACGGCGCTCGCGGGCAAAATATTCATCGTCACCGGCACGGGCAAATACTTCAAGAATGTTGAATTCGATCCCGAGGCAAATCTCGGAATCATCAGAATCGCGGCGGACGGCAGGACCGCAGAGCTCCTCTGGGGCTACAGCGACGGCGGCAGATTCACGAGCGAGCTCCCCGCCCACCTTATGAGCCATATCGCGCGCCTTTCCATCGACCCCGAAAACAGAATTATCATGCACTGCCATCCCGATTACACCCTTGCCATGACTCAGGTCCACGAGGCGGATGAGAGAGCGATTACCCGCACTCTCTGGAAGCAGATGACCGAGAGCATCGTCGTTTTCCCCGAGGGAGTCGGCGTGCTTCCCTGGATGGTCTGCGGCACCAATGAAATCGGCGAGGCGACCGCAGAAAAGATGAAGCAATACAGAATAGTTCTCTGGACTCTTCACGGCATCTACGGCTGCGGCAGGGATATGGACGAGGCTTTCGGACTTATTGAAACAGTTGAAAAGGCGGCGAAGCAGTATATCCTGACCGCTAATCTCCCCAAAGCAAACGAAATCACCGACGAAAATCTTCTCGCTCTCACAAAGCGCTTCAGCCTCAATTACCGCAAAGATTTTCTGGATATTTAATACGGTATAAACCTTTATACTGCGCGGTTTTCCGGACTTTTTAACCTTCCCGGAAAGCCGCGTTTTTTCCGCCCGGAATATCCCGAAAAAGAAATTTTGAAAAAAATACTTGACAAATCGGGAATCGGGTATTATAATAATCGAGCATTCAGAAAAACGCACACAGCGTTTTCAGTTGGTGTTGATGACATTGAGGGTCCACCCGTTCCCATCCCGAACACGGTAGTTAAGCTCAATAGTGCCGAAAATACTTGGGCGGCAGCGCCCCGGGAAGATAGGAAGACGCCAACACAAACGGCAACCGCCCAATAGGGCGGTTGTTTTGCTTTTTATTGCGTTTCCTTCCTTTACATTGCATTTAATATATGTTATTATAGAATTTGAAATAACCGGAAGGAGTTATCCCTATGAACGAACTGAAATACTGGGAAAATCCGTATATCATAAAAGAGAACAAGGAGGACGGGCACAATAACGCCCTGCCCCGCAAAACAGTGAAGGACGCCGTGTCGGGCGCTCCCGCTCCCGATTATCTTTCGCTCAACGGCATCTGGAAATTCTGGTGGCAGACCGGCGTTGACGATGTTCGCACCGATTACTATGCCGACGGCTATGACGACAGCGGCTGGGACGATATCGAAGTGCCCTCACTCTGGCAGTTAAAGGGATACGGCAAGCCGATTTATCTCTGCGCCTTTTTCCCGAAGGCGATTTCGACCGTAAAATCGGAAATACCCAAAATCAGCCATTCGCTCAATGAAATAGGCGTTTACCGCCGCACTTTCACTCTGCCCGAATCTTTTGAGGGCAAGGAGATTTTCCTCAATTTCGGCGCGGTAAAAGCAGGCTTTTTCGTTTATCTCAACGGCCGCAAGGTCGGCTATTCGCAGGGTTCCATGACCCCCGCCGAGTTTGATGTCACCGACTATGTGAAAGCGGGCGAAAACCAGCTGACCTGCGAGGTTTTCCGCTATACGGACGGCACCTATCTTGAGGATCAGGATATGTGGTTCCTGAGCGGCATTTACAGGGACGTTTATCTCTACGCCGAGGAAAAGGTCTGCGTCCGCGATTTCTTTGCCGACGCTTCTCTCTCCGACGATTATAAGGACGGCATCCTCAATCTCGAGGTATCGCTTGAAAACTACGGCGACGAGACCGAAAAAATCGCTCTCGAAATCGCGATAATAGAAAACGGCAAGCCCAAGAAGGTAGCCGCGGAAACCGCCGAAATCAAGGCGGGCAGAAGCGTATTCCGTTATGAATACACCGAGCCGGATGTTAAGAAATGGAGCGCTGAAACACCGAATTTATATCAGCTTGTCATCGTTCTGCGCAAGGGCAAGTCGATTCTCTCCGCGAAGGCGATTAAAATCGGCTTCAAGAAGGTTGAAATCAAGGGCAATGTCTTCTATATCAACGGCGAGAAGGTCATCATCAAGGGCGTCAACCGCCACGATTTCGATCCCGACAACGGCTGGGCGACCCCGCTTTCAAGATACGCCGAGGATCTTTATCTGATGAAGCGTGCGAATATCAACGCGATAAGAACCAGCCACTATCCGAATAAAGAAATCCTCTATGATATGGCCGACGAGCTCGGATTCTACGTCATGGACGAGGCGGATGTCGAATCCCACGGTGTCCGTCGCAAAAACTGCCCCGGCGACAATCCCGATTTCAGGGAAGCGGTCATCGACAGGGCCGAGAGAATGGTACTTCGCGACAGAAGCCACGCCTGCATCTGCTTCTGGTCACTCGGAAACGAGGCCGGCGACGGCTCGAATTTCAGCTGTGAAAAAGAGGCTATTCTCGCGCTCGACAAAAGCAGGCCGATTCATTACGAAGGCGATTTTGATTTCACAAAATCCGATTTCATTTCGAGAATGTATCCGACCGAGAATATAGTTGAAAACCTCAGAAATCAGCAGGCTGTCAAGACCACGCTCTATGACAATGTCGCAAATACGCTCGCGGCGGATAACAAGCCCGTTCCTCAGGAGGTTTACGCGACTCATCCGGTCATTTACTGCGAATACGCTCACGCGATGGAAAACAGCCTCGGCAATTTCAAAGAATATGTCGACGACTTTGAAAAATATGACCACATGGCCGGCGGCTTCATCTGGGACTATGTTGACCAGAGCATAAGAAAGGTTGAAAACGGCGAGGAAAAATGGCTCTACGGCGGCGATTTCGACGAGGGCAACACCAGCTACTACTTCTGCGCAAACGGAATTATCACTGCCGACAGGCAGGAGCAACCATCATACTGGGAAGTTAAGAAGGTTTATTCAAACCTCGAGGCCGTTGATGCCGACGCTCAGAGCGGCAGAATCACGATTAAGAACAAGAATTACTTTGTCGATACATCCGACTGGACTTTTGCCTGGTCTCTCGCGGTTGACGGAGAGACAGTCGAGAGCGGCGAGATTGACGATCTTGTAATTCCGCCGATGACGGATGAGACGGTCGTTCTGCCCTATAAGGCCGCGAAATATACGGAGGGCGAGCTGATTCTGACTGTTTCGTTCAGACTCAAAAGCAGCAAACCCTGGGCGGAAAAGGGCTATGAGACAAGCTTTTCGCAGATAATTCTCAGAGAAAAAACGGCCGCCGCGGTCAAACCCGCAAACGGCTCGCTCAAATATAAACAGACCGGCAAAAGCGTTTCGGTCAAAGGCAACGCTTTCACCGCGGAAATCAAAGACGGCGCTCTCGCCTCGCTCAAATATGACGGCAGAGAGTATATTCTCAAGCCCATGAAGCCCGATTTCTTCCGTGCCCTGACCGATAACGATATCGAATATCTGAATTTCGCTCCCGCATTCTCGGCCATTCATCCGCTCTATCAGTGGAAGCGCACGACCGCGATGACGCGCGCTTCATCCGTGAAATCCGCATCAACTCCGTCGGGTGTCGAGGTTAAAGTAAAGTGGACCGCGCCGTTTGTTTCTGGCGTTGAAACAAAATATCTCTTCTCCCCCGAGGGCGATATAACCGTTTCCCACACGGCGAAAGGACTCTTCCTGCCGATGCTCAAGGTCGGCCTGCGCCTCGGTATTATCAAGGATCTGCGCAATGCCGAATGGTATGGCAGAGGCCCGCAGGAGACTTATATCGACCGCAAAACAGGCGCGAGAATCGCAATTCACAAAG
>JAFZOE010000003.1 GCA_017552845.1 Clostridia bacterium | reverse complement strand
TGCTCAGAGTCACCGCAAAGGCGCAGACAAAAGAAGAGGCGGAGGCACTTATCACACCCGTCATTGAAGAAATCAGATCCCGAGCCGGTAAATATATCTACGGCATCGACTGTAAAAATGTCGAGGATGCGCTCGTTCCCATGCTTAAAAAAGAGGGGCTCACGATAGCGACGGCCGAGAGCTGCACCGCGGGACTTATCGCGAAAAGGATAACCGACATTCCCGGCGCGAGCTCGGTTTTCAGACACGGAATCATCACCTATGCAAACGAAGTCAAGGAGAAGGCGCTCGGCGTCTCTCACGAAACTCTCGGAAAATACGGAGCGGTCAGCGAACAGACCGCCAGAGAAATGGCGGCAGGCGTCCGCCGCGTATCGGGAGCGGATATCGGTATTTCGGTAACCGGATTCGCGGGCCCCGATGCCGATGAGGAGGGCAAGGCGCCCGGTCTCATCTATGTTGCGCTTGACAGCGAAAACGCGCAGATATGCGAAAAAATCGAAACCGGCAAAAACGACCGCAGTTTCAACCGCACCGTCGCCGCATCAAGAGCGATGATGATTGCAATAAAATATTTAATGTAATTCCCCTTTGCACCATCTACGGAGGCTATAATGAAAGAAAACAAATTGTGGATAATACTCAGCTGTGTATTCGGCCTGGCAGCGGCGGCGTTCATAGCGCTGACCGTGATAAATCTGATGCCGAGGGCCGAAAAGAAGCCGGCGGCGCCCGTGCAGTATGAGCTGAACGAAAACGTAAAAGTTCATGCGCTCGGCGACGAAATCGGCTCCCTCGTTTCAAATAATTACAAATCGGCAAAGTTCCCCGATGGAATTCTCGATTCGATGAAGCAGGCCTATTCGGTCAACAGCAACCTAGTCGGCTGGCTCACGATTCCCGGAACGGAATTGGATACCGCAGTGCTTCAGGCGGCGGATAACGATAAATACCTCAAGCGCGATTTCTATGAAAACTGGACGGGCGAGCTCTCCGGCAGACTCTACGGCAATATCTTCCTCGATTACCGCTGCATCGGAGACGGCGGGCTCTCAAAGAATATGATAATTCACGGGCACACGACCGGCAAATCAGACGGCATCCCGAAGCAGTCGTTCCGATCGCTCTATGACTACCGCAAAAAAGAGCATTTCATCAAAAACCCGATTATAAAATATTCCACCCTCAAGGGTGAGTATATATACAAGATTTACGCGGTCTTTTATGATTCGGTAAATCCGAAGGACGACAACGGCTATTTCTTCAATTACATCTATCCCGACATGTCCGATAACCATATGAAGGGCTATATCGAGCAGGTCAATCAGAGAGCGCTCTATAAAACGGGCGTCGGACTCGAACCGACCGATAAGATAATCACTCTCTCAACCTGCATTTACGATCTCGGCAAGAGCGTCGAAACCCGCCTCGTAGTGGTCGGCAGACTGCTCAGGGACGGTGAGAGCACGGAGATTGACTCCTCGCTCGTCAAGGATAATCCCGATTACCGCAGGCCTCAGGTCTGGTATACAAGAAACGGCAAAACCAATCCCTATAAAGATTCCGCAACATGGAAACCCAGCCCGGATTGATTCCCCGCGCAGATAACGTTACCGATTCCGACAGAAGGAGATAACTTATGGCAGACGATAACAATAAGAGCAATATTCCCGAAGGTATAAGCAATCTCAGCGATGAGGAAGCGATTACCGAGATTGATATCGACTCGTTCCTCACCTCGCAGGAAGAGAGCGAAAAGCCCGCCTACGGCGATGAAATAAAGCAGACCGAGCAGTCCATAGAGGAAGAGATTCAGAGCCTTATGGACAGCATCATGAGCTCCGCCCCCGCGGCGCCCGTTCCCGAAGCTCCCGCTCAGGAGAATGAGGAGCAGGGCGAAAAGCCGCTCGGCGATCTGTGGATGAATCCCGAGGAATATATCGATATTCCCGAGGCGCCCGCTCCGAAGGAGCCCGAGGTTCCGTCGGCTCCCGTGCCCGAGGTCGCGAAAGACGATATCCTCTCGATGATTGAGGAGCTCAAGGCCGATACCGATACCGAAAAGGGCTTTGAGAGCCTTATCACGGATATTGAATCAAATGAAAACATGGCTCCGATGGATGTCGGAGACGAGAGCGCGGAAGTTCCCGCAGAAACGGCAGAACCCGCCGCCCCCGAAAAACCCGAAAAGAAACCCGGCGAGATTGATATTCACGCCGAGGGCTTTGAGGATGAACTCGCCGCCCTGCTGGGCGATGAGCCGGAAGAAAAAGAAGAGCCCGCCAAAGAAGCAGAGCCCGAAGAAACTTATGACGACTCTTTTGAGGTTGAGGAAATTCCCGAGGATGAGGGCGCAATCTCATTTGATAAGAGCAAGGCGCCCGCAGTTCCCGCCCAGCCGCCCGAGGGCGCGGTTGAAATCGCCGCGGCCAGCGTTTCAAGCGAGCCGCAGGTTCAGGTATTCGACCTGCTCCAGAGCAGCGAGAAGACGGTCGGCAACGTCCCCGTTGAAATAATCGAGGATGACGGCAAGATTTCCAAGAAGGAACGCAAGCAGGCGAAAATCGATAAGAAAATCGCCGAGGGCAAGAATCCGAAGGTTGCCGAGGCAATCCGCAAGACAGTGCTCG
>JAFZOE010000002.1 GCA_017552845.1 Clostridia bacterium | reverse complement strand
CGAGACAATCACCTACCCGACCGGAACCGCAAGAGAAGGCTATACCTATGCCTGGGATCCCGCAGGTGTTACCACGATGCCCGCAGCCGACACCACCTTCACTCTGAGATGGACCGCGGCAGGCAGCTCGATCACCCTTGAGACCAACGGCGGCACTCTTCCTGCAGGTCAGGATAACCCGATCACCGGTCCCAACGGCAGCCAGGTAACCGCTCCCGCAGATCCTACCAAGACCGGTTACACCTTCGCAGGCTGGTATGCAGATGCAGATCTGTCTACACCTTATACCTTCACCACAATGCCCGCAACGGGTATCACCGTTTACGCAAGGTGGACCGCAAATCCCTATAATGCAAACTTCTATATTACCGGCGAATCAGAGCCTTATGACACTGTTGTGGCATATTATGACTCAACCTTCACCGCTCCCGCTCTTCCCAGCGAGGAAGGCTACAGCTTCTCGGCATGGACTCCGAATGACTTCGTGATGAACGCTGAAGGCAGAGATTACTACACCACCAAGACAGCGAACACCTATACCATTACCTTCAAAGACAGAAACGGTAATGTTATTCAGTCCGGAAACCAGACTTTCGGCAATGCTCTCAGTATTCCTGCAGCTCCGTCCATCACAGGTGAAACCTTCTCCGGCTGGTCCGGCAACGACGGTTCCTTCATCGCGGCGGATGCAACAGGCGTAACGGTTCCCGCAGGTAATATTACCTACACCGCAACTTACGGTCAGGTAACTTATACCGTAACCTACTATGTTGACGGCGTTCAGTATGGCGAACCTCAGAGCTATACTTACGGCGCAAACATCATTCCTCCCTCATATACAGTTCCCGCAGGCAAGACCTGGTCCGGCTGGCAGAATCTTCCGCTGACCATGCCCGCAAATAATGTGACGGTCACTTCGACCCTCACCGATATCGAATATACCATCACCTTCCTTAATAAGGACGGCGGCGTATATGATACCGCAACCGCAACTTACGGCACTGTTGTTGAGACTCTTGAGCCCGCTACCAATCCCACTGCTTCCGGCTACTCATTCGCAGGTTGGGATGATGACGGTCTGACCGTAACCGGCAACCTTACCATCTCCGGCATGTGGAATGCTCTGAGCTATAATCTCAAGTTCGTTTACGGCGAGCCCGCAACCGAGCACTCAGGCGGCTCCGCAGTTTACGGCAGCACGCTCAACACCGCTTCCTTCCCGGATGCTTCCGTTGAAGGCAAGAGCTACAAGTGGCAGTATGATGGCGCCGATATCGGCAGCTCCTTCGCTGTTCCCGCTCTTCCGGAAGGCAGCACAATCGTATTCACCGCTGTTTACTCGGCCAAGACCTATACCCTTGAGTATCAGGTCAACGGTTCCAGAGTTGCTGCCGAGGAAATTCCATACGGCACAACAATCACCCCGCGCGCTCTTCCCACAGAGACCGGTTATGATGTATCCGATTGGGTAGGTCTTCCTCAGGATCTGATCATGCCCGCTCAGGATCTTGTTGTAAACTGCACCAAGACTCCTCATGTCTATACCAATACATGGTATGACATTGACGGCGAAACCGTTAAGACCACCACTCAGGAAGCATATGGCGCAACCATTACCGCTCCTACAATTGATCCCAATGATTATCCCGGCATGCAGGGCCTCCAGTGGTCACCCACTCCCGGCACTCAGGCTGCTGAGAATATGTCATTCTATCTTGTAGGTTCCGGTTCAACCGTTGATGTTACCGTTATTACAAAGACCATGAACCTCGACGGCACAACCTATACCGAGACCTCTTCCACCATCACCGGTATCACCGGCAGACCGGTATCCGTTCCCGTAAGCATGCAGTCGAAGACCGGCTTCACTCTTAATTCCGCATCAGTTCTTGACGCGCAGGAAGTAGCAGGCGACGGCTCGACCACACTTACAGTTATATTCGATCGTAACCAGTATGATATTACGGTTGTTGACGGCGATACAACCAGCACCGTTACCTATTATTATGAGGCAGCAGTTTCCGCTCTTACTCCCGCAGGCAAGACAGGTTACACCTTCGACAGCTGGACCTGGACAAGAACCGCCAACGGCGCAGCGGCAACAGCTCCCGCAAATATGCCCAACTATGCCCTGACTGCAACTGCGAAGTATACCATCAATAAGTATAACTTCGTAACCTATATTGACGGCGTTGCGAGTGATCCTGTTCAGGTAACATATGACGCAGTTGTCAATGCACCCGCAGCTCAGAGCAAAGAAGGCTACACATTCAACGGCTGGTATTCAGATTCTGCCTGCCAGACTCCCGTAACCTTCCCGTTCAATATGCCCGCAGAAGATGTTGCGGTTTATGCAACATTCGATATCAACACCTATACCTACACCTTCAATACCGACGGCGGCACCGAAATCGCTCCCATCACTCAGGAATACGGCACTGCCATCAATGTAGCGAATCCCGAGAAGGAAGGCTACACCTTCAAGGCATGGAGCCCCGCTCTTCCTGCAACCATGGGCGCAAGCAATCAGACCTTCACCGCAATTTATCAGGTTAACAAGTATACTGTAACCTTCATGAACGGTGATACAGTTGTAAAGACAGCTACCGTTGATTACGGCACTGCTCTTGAATCCATTGCACCTGCAACCGCATCCAAGACCGGCTACACCTTCACAGGTTGGACCTATGCTGACACCGATAACGCTGCATACAGCGGAACCACCGTTCCCGCATTTAACCTTGTAGCTACCGCGCAGTTCAGCGTTAACTCCTACGCAGCTGTATTCTATGCAATCGCAGGCGATACCGGCGTATATCTTGAAATGGACAATATCGAATTCGGCACAACATTTACCGCTCCCGAGTGCACAGCACCCAGAGAATACTACAACTTCGTTGAATGGTCCGACGGCAACGGCAATACTTATAGACCCGGCGCAACCATCACCATGGATACCGAAGGCAAGACCTTCACCGGCGTATGGCAGCAGGATACCTCCGCTTGCCGTGTTGAGTCTGTCGTAAGAGTAACTCAGGGCTACTATCAGCTCGGCGGCGCAAACTACGATGTAACTCTCGTTGCAGGCATTCAGCCCGACACCCTTATCATCTCCACTCCGAATGACGGCACATACTATCTCTCAAGAATTGAGTATGAAGTTGGCCGCACTCAGATGATCAAGAACATCAGAGAAGAAAACGGTAAGGAAATCTGGACAGTCTATCTGACTCTCGAAGAGTCCCAGAGCGACGTTTACGGCGCATACTGCGAAGTTGAAGGCGTTGAAGACAGCCCGTATATGTTCGGCGTAACCTATGATGTCAAGGATGCAGAAGCAATCGCAGCTGACTTCCAGAGCGCCGGCATCAGCGGCAACACCGCAATCCGCGGCGATGTCCTCACCTGGACTGTTACCACTTCCACCAAGGTTGCATGGCTCAAGTTCGTCGGCACTTATACCGACGCCGCAGGCGCTGAGCAGGAGCTCATCACCTTCTACAAGGCCAGCAACTACAGAGACGGCGACGGCGTTGAAACCGCTAAGGTTACCGATGCTGAAGGCGTCAGAACATGGGTAATCCCGATGATGTTCAACTATCCCGGCAACGAAGATCTCGTTGTTCAGACCTGGAACATCCAGTATAGATGCACCGGTTCCTCCGTCTGGGAGACCGGAGTTGTATCCGATGGCAACGACGGCTATGTCACCTACGCTCCTGTTGTTACAGTAGCCAAGAAGGCAGAAGCCCTTGAGCCTGCAGTTCCGAACTATGAGAAGTATACTCTCGTAAGCGTTGAAACCGACAAGGCAAATGCTTCCATCGGCGATACAATCACCTTCACGGTAGTTACTACCTCGGATGTATCCAAGATCCGCATCGGCTTCGTAATCGTTTCCGACGGAACAGACAACGGCAAGACCAAGACCGCAACCTATCAGACAACTTCCAGCAACGCCAGCGTAAGCGAAGCAGACGCTAACGGCCTCATCACCTGGACAATTACCTTCAAGGTAAACAAAGTTGCTCAGAACGGTGCGTTCGATGTTCAGTGCCGCGGCCTCAACTGGGGCGAAGCTCAGACAGCTACCGTAGCTATCTCAGCGTAAGCGAACCGAACAAACGGCATCCGGCTTAACGGCGCAAACGCTTGAATATCAAGCAATCCGCCCGACCGGATGACGGCAACCGGATAAACCACACAGCCCCCGGAGTTCATCTCCGGGGGCGATAATTTTTACTGGCCATGAATAATCAGAAATCAGTAGTTTTGCCAGCCATAAGGGGAGATTATAAGGAGCGCTTTGAATCAACCCGCTTCCGTAGGGGCGGATATCATCCGCCAGCCCAAGGATATGCGGCAGCATCGGAAATATACCGCTTGCAGCCCTCTCCGGGAACGGAGAGGGTGGCACGGCGAAAAGGATATAAGCCGTGACGGGTGTGGCGATTTCAAGGATATGCGGAGCATCGTAGGGTGCGACGACCTCGGCGCCCCGCGACCTGTCATCCTGAGCGAAGCGAAGGATCTCAATAAAAGCCGTATTATCAAATGAAACCGCTCTGTATCTGCGATTTCCGTCCTTCCGCCTCAGAATGACAAAATACGGTTAATTCTGCCGCAAAAACAACAAAATCAGTGCGTTCCCGCCTCTGTAAAGCTAAATCGCTTTACAGAGGCTTTTTGTGTTTCCGGCCCCTTTTTTCTCCCAAGATTCCCTATAAGAAACAAAATTCCTCCGTTTTTCCCCGAAAATCCCCTGAATTTCCCTGTTTTTCCCGTTTTGCACCGCATCTGCCCTGAACGGCATTTTATTTCCCCGAAATACAAAAAACGGCGGAAAGT
>JAFZOE010000096.1 GCA_017552845.1 Clostridia bacterium | reverse complement strand
AACATCCTTCCTCCCAAAGAGATTCAGGATGCGATGGAGAAGCAGATGAAGGCAGAGCGTCAGCGCAGAGAGGCAATCCTAACCGCAGAAGGCCAGAAGGAGAGCCAGATTCTCGTGGCTGAAGGTCAGAAAGAGAGCCAGATTCTCCGCGCAGAAGCAGACAAGCAGAGCGCCATCCTCGCGGCAGAGGCTGAGAGAGAATCCAAAATCCGCAAGGCGGAAGGCGAAGCAGAAGCCATCCTCAAGGTTGAGGAAGCCAGAGCAAAGGCCATCGACTACATCAATCAGGCAAATCCCGGCCAGGCATATCTTACCCTTCAGAGCCTCGCGGCATTCCAGAAGGCGGCAGACGGCCAGGCAACCAAGCTCATTATCCCGAGCGATCTTCAGGGTCTCGCAGGTCTTGCGGCCAGCGCAAAAGAGATACTCAAATAAATCAATAAGACTATACCCGGCGGCGGAGTGAGAAATCGCTCCGCCGCACAGAAGGTTTATTATGAAATTCAGTGCGGCAATATTCGACCTCGACGGCACTTTGATTGACACGCTCGAGGATCTGAAAAACAGCGTTAATCACGCTTTGAGACAATTCGGTTTTCCCGAAAGAACTTACGAAGAAATAAAATCATTCGTCGGCAACGGAGTGGCAAAGCTCGTTTACAGAAGCGCTCCGGCGGATGCCGGTGAAGAAACAAAAACGAAGCTCCTCACTCTTTTCAAGGAGCATTATATAGAGCATTCCATGGTTTTTACCGCTCCCTATGAGGGCATTGAAGAAATGCTCATTGAGTTGAAAAATGCAGGCGTCAAAACTGCGGTTGTCACAAACAAGATGCAGGATGCCGCCTTGGATATAATTGAATCTTTTTTCGGCAATCTTATCGATGTTGTCATCGGGCAGGTTGACAATCTGCCCCAGAAACCCGAACCCGACGGCGTCTGGCTCGCAATCGGGAAGCTCGGCGAAATCCGCGAAAATGCGGTATATATCGGCGACTCAGATGTTGACTGCCTGACCGCGAAGAATTCCGCTCTGCCGATAATCGGCTGTGTCTGGGGATTCAGAGGGCGCTCGGTGCTCGAGGAATGCGGCGCGGATTACATTGCCGATACCCCTTCCGATGTTGTAAAAATAATTACGGGATAAGTGAATCAAGTTGGTATTCTCAAGTCTTCTTTTTGTCTTTCTTTTCTTTACCGCCAACATCATCACACAGACGGTAATTAAAAATGTGAATACAAAGAATAAAGTTATGCTCGGCTTCTCGCTCGTATTTTACGCGTGGGCAGGCATCCGTTACCTGCCGCTGCTGCTGGGCATGACTTTTATCTGCTGGTTTTTCGCTCTGAGAATTGCGGGCACGCAGGAAATAAAACGCCGCAAGCTTTTCCTCGGCATCGGTGCAGCCCTGTGTCTGCTGATTCTCGGAATTTTCAAATATCTCACTTTCATTCTCGGGGAAATACAGATTTTCACCGGCGTTCCCGAAGTCATTCCCGAAATAGTTCTGCCGATAGGTATTTCATTCTATACGTTCCAGCTGATTTCCTATGTTGTTGACGTTTACAGAGGCGATACTCAGCCGCAGAGAAAATACTGGCTTCTGCTGCTGTATTCGAGCCTTTTCCATCAGTGCATCGCGGGCCCGATAGTCAGATACCGCGACATAGCGGATGATATAAATTCGAGAAAAACCAAGCCCTCTGAAATCAGCATCGGCATAACGCGATTTGCCGTAGGCCTCTCTAAAAAAGCCGTGCTGGCAAACGGATGCGCCGCGATAGCGGATAAATTCTTTGCCGCCGATACGGTCGGCACAGCCTCCGCCTGCGGAATCTGGCTCGGTGCGCTCTGCTATATGCTTCAGATTTATCTTGATTTCTCGGCATACAGCGATATGGCAATCGGCATGGGTCTTATGTGCGGCTTCCACTACAAAGAAAACTTTGACTATCCCTATATGGCGGATTCCGTCACGGATTTCTGGCGCAGGTGGCACATTTCACTGAGCACTTTCTTCCGCGATTATGTTTATATCCCGCTCGGCGGAAACAGATGCTCCGAATTCAGGCAGATGCTTAATCTCCTCTCCGTATGGTTCCTTACCGGTATGTGGCACGGAGCAAGCTGGAATTATATTATCTGGGGACTCTACTATTTCGTATTTCTCCTCATTGAAAAATTTATCTGGACGGATTTCACGAAGCTCCGGCCTGCAATCAGGCGCGTCATCGTGCTCGCGGTCGTATTCTTTGGCTGGGTTATATTCAGATTTGAGGATCTCAGCGTTCTCGGCTCGGCGTTTAGAGGTATGTTCTGCCTCAATCACAACGCTTTCCACGACGCTGTCACGGGACTTGAATTCAGCAACAACATATTCTTTATCATATTCTGCATAATCGCGGTGACGCCTCTCGGCAAATACGCCAAGAGGATATTCGCCAATATTGCGAAAGATAAGACTCCCCTGCTCTATGTCTACGCCGCGGTTGATGCAATTATTCCGATTGGTCTGCTGGTGCTTTCTATGATGGCGCTCGCGGGCAACAGTTACAATCCGTTTCTCTATTTCCAGTTTTAAGGGGGTGCGGAGATGAATAAAGAAAAAATCAAAAAGATATTCGGCGTTCAGCGGCTTGTGAAAACAGGTCTGTTCGGCGCATTTATCATTATAATAGCTTTCATCGGTATTCTTTGGTTTGCGCGCCCGAAAACATCCGAGGTTGAAAAGAGGGAGCTTACGAAATTCCCGAAGCTTACAATAGCAGGTCTTTGGGACGGCTCGTTTTTCAGCGATGTTGATACCTGGTATGCGGATACATATCCGCTCAGGGAAGGGCTCATTTCATCCTATCACTCCCTGCAGTCGCATTACGGAATCCGCTCGACGCAGATTATTGCCGCTCAGCCCGAGGAAGATGATGAGGAGAGCAAAGATATAGCCGACATCACGGGGCAGGACGAGCCTCAAACCGCGGCAGATCCCGACGAGGGACTCGAAGAAGGGCGCGGCGACATTGACGCCCAGGCGGAGCCCGTCGGCGGAATATATATAGCTAAAGACAGCGGCTACGGCATCTATTCCTACAGCGCAAATAATTCGCTCAGATATTCTCAGCTTCTCAACCGCCTCGCCTCAAATCTCAGCGGGAAAGCGAAGGTTTATTCGCTGATTGCGCCTATTTCGGCCGGCATTATGCTCTCAAACAAGACTAGAGACAGCATCGGCTGCGATGATCAGAATTCGGCGATTGAGATTATGCTCTCCAATATGGATGATTCAATAGGCAAGGTAAACGTTCATCACACATTGAAGCGGCACAATACCGAATATATTTTCTTCCGCACGGATCACCACTGGACGGCACTCGGAGCATACTATTCATACAGGGAATTCTGCAAAGTAAAGGGTATTGAACCGGAGGAGCTTTCAAGCTATCAGACTATGGAATTCAAGGGATTCCTCGGCACATTCTATCAGCAGAGCCACCGCAATCCCGCTCTCGGAGCGAATCCCGATACCGTTACGGCATATATTCCGAACGATACTAATGAAATGACCTGCTATATGAAGCAGGGCGACATTTTCAAAGAGTATAACTGGAAGATTATCTATGATGTCTCAAACTATCCGCAGGGCGAGAAATACAACTGCTTCGCCGCATCGGACCAGGCATATAACTATGTTCATAACGAAAAGAAAACCGACGGCTCGTCAATACTGGTAGTCAAGGATTCCTACGGCAACGCGTTTATTCCTTTCCTTGTAGATCACTATGAGCATATCTACTGGATCGATTACCGCTACTATACTGCATTTGTCAATTGGAAAGGAACCGGCGACAGCTCCGTTTCGGCGCTTGTGAACCGCGAAGGCATCAAGGACGTGCTGATTCTCAACAATATCAATTTCACGGGTTCCAACAGCACCCTGAATACATTTGACAGGCTTTACAGATAACAACTTAAACAGCCCTCTCCTTTTTGGAGAGGGCTGTTTTTGTATTTACATTAAAACCACTTTTTCTTTT
>JAFZOE010000095.1 GCA_017552845.1 Clostridia bacterium | reverse complement strand
CTCCGCCGCCTTGGTATGCCCGTCGAAGTGCCTGCCTTTTATACAGACAAACACGCATCCCGGGCAAACCTTTGAAGAATTGTCGGTTATCAGAGTAACCTCCCTTTCTTCAATTTCAGCCACTGTATTAAGTTCCCTGACAAGTGCTGAAAGCTTCATTTTGTTCCTCCGCGGCTGCGGCACCTCAGTCTTCGGTGCTGTCGCCTATATTTTCATACGATTTGAAATAAACTGTGATTATCGTGCCGTATTCGGCAGTTGAACCTGCCTCAATATTCTGCTCATAGGATATGACGTCGAGGCTGGAATTGCCCGAAACCCTGACATTCAGTCCTTCCGAAGCGGCGTATTTCTTGACCGCCTTTATGCTCATTCCCGTAAGATCGGGAACTGTTACTTCAAGCTTGTCTTCATCATTGCTGGTGGTGTAGAGAGCGATTACGCCTCCGCGTGGTATTGTCTGACCACCTGCAGGGCTCTGGCTGAGGACGGCGCTGCCCGTGCCGATTACTCTGACGCTGAAGCCCGCTTTTTCAAGCGTATCAACCGCTGAATTGACTTCGCTTCCTATTACGCCGGGCGTAACCGTATCAAGTCCCGCGAGCTCTTTTTCGGTATATTGTCTCTCAACTCCGAGATATTCGAGTGAGCTCTCCATTATCTTTGCCGCCGCGGGTGCGCAGACCGTAGAGCCGTTGATTTCTGCCACAGGCTCATCGACAATGAGAAGCAGAGCAATTTCCGGATTGTCTGCGGGCGCAAAGCAGGCGAATGATGCAATGTAAGTGCCCTTGAGCTGATATTTCTGTGTGGTTCCGGTCTTGCCGGCGACCCTGTAACCTGCGACATAGCCGTTTCTGCCGGTGCCGCTCTTGCAGACATCTTCCATCATTGAGGCGATTTCCGCAGCGGTCTCTTTTGAAATGACCTGTCTTCTTACGGTCGGCTGAGTTTTTTTGAGAACGTTGCCGTTATTATCGAGCTCCTCATCTATAAGATAAGGCTGCATCAGCTTTCCGCCGTTTGCTATCGCCGAGAGGGCGGTAACAACCTGTATGGGCGTAACGCTGAATGTCTGGCCGAAACTTTCACTGGCAAGCGATACGCTTGAGAGCTGACTTGCGGTGAAATATATGGGATTCGCTTCGCCGAGGGCTTCAATGCCCGTCTTTTCGGTGAAGCCGAAAGCTTTGAAGTATTCAAAGAATTTTTCCCTGCCGAGCTTGAGGCCGAGCTTTATGAAGAATGGGTTGCAGGAATTCATCAGACCGTGTCTGAGATCCTGCGTGCCGTGGCCGCTCGCATAGTGGCAGTGGAAGATTCTGTCTTCAACTGCTACCGAGCCTATGCAGGTATAAGCATAATCATCTTCGAGGATATTCTCCTCGAGAGCTGCGGAAGCGAGGAAAATCTTGAAAACAGAGCCGGGATGATATGTCTCGGAGGTGATGTAGTTGTTGCGCTGTTCGAGCATATAATAGTGGCTGAGTTTCTTTGAATGGAGTTCGCTTCTTTTCTGATAGTCGCTTTCGTTTCTTATCGCGTCAAGCTGGTCTTTGCCTTCGTCGGTATCTCCGAGGTATTTTTCAAGGTCGCTGAAATCGTCATTTGAGACCTTTCTGTCAAGCCTTGATTTATAATAATCGTTTATTTCCTGCGGATTGCGAAGATCATATCCGCCCTTGTATGCGATTGAATCGGCGGCGAGAATTGCGCCGGTCTTGACATCCATCATGATTCCGTAGGCGCCTATTCCGCCCGCGGTTTCATACATTTCCGCAAGATTTTCGCTCAGGATATTCTGAAGATTCTCGTCAATCGTAAGCTTGATGCAGGTGCCGTCGCTCGGCTGATAGAGAGTCTCTGTATCCTCATCAAGATTACTGCCGTAGGAAGTCTTTCTGCCGTCTCTGCCGGTGAGCAGGGTATTGCAGTAGCCCTCTATTCCGGCTACGCCCTTGCCGTCGGAATCGACCGTTCCGATTATCGATGAGGCGAATTCGCCCATCGGATAGTAACGCCTGCTGTCCTTTTCAAGGCCCATGGCGTCTTTATATTTGAATCTTCTGGTAACATCCTCGCCCTTGCTGTTTTTGACGGTCTTCTTGAAGACCTTGTGCATAAGGCAGTTGCCGTTTTCGTCATCCTTGCTGCCGCAGTCGATAAGGAGCTTTTCGCCGAGCTCCATCTGCTTCTTGACATCCTTTTTATGGGCGATGACAAGCTTGTCCGGGTCGGTGACGGGCTCAGTCTCGGTAAGTTCCATCAGTTCATCATAATCGAGATCGAGGGTGTCAGCAACATCCTTGCAGACAGCCTTTCTGAAATCCTCATCCGTCATGTTTTCGGGAATCAGATAAAGCTTCCAGGTCTGTGCGCTTCTGGCGATTACGGTGCCGTTCGCGTCATAAATCGTGCCTCTTTCGGCGGGGATGATTTCATCGGTCCACTGAGCGTCGGTAGCGCTCTTTTTATACTTGTCGGAGTTGAAAATCTGGATATATGCGAGCCTCACGACTACTATAACGGCAGCGAAAGCAAGAATAAGAGAGACTACTCTTGCGCGGGATTTGAGATGTATTCTCGGATTCTCGTAACTCTCCAATTCTTCACGCTCCCTTCATAATGAAAAAATATGCTGTCTCAAATTCATGTTGAGACAGCATGTCACGAGCTTAAATACTCATGTATCTGCATTCGGAAGTTTACCGGCAGCTACCACTACTTTGTCGCCATCCCTGTCTTCAAAGTAATGAATCTGGTATCTTTCCGCCTGTTGCATACCTAAAACCGTCACTGCATAGCTCTGAATCTTGTCAGCCGAAATAATTGAGCCGAGCTGAGCTGTGAGCCTTACGTTTTCTGCGTTTGCCTGGCTGATTCTGCTGCTCAGAGCAGAAATTTCCGCATCGTTTTCAACGATTCTGGAATTGAGATAAATGACAAAGGAGAACATTGCCAGCACAGCCGCCATCGCGCAGATAATCGCAATCACTTTTTTGAGAGTGAGCGCAGGGCGCCGGGCAGGGGATTCGGCATTTTCCTGCTTTTTCGCAGGTTTCCTTACCGGATAGTCATCTATCTTGGGGGCAGCCGATGAATTTGTAAACATACCGGGAATATAATCAAAATCGTCCATTACCGCCCCTCCTTTTTTATGAATTACAGTTTTTCAACTGTTCTGAGCCTTGCTGAGCGGGCTCTCGGATTTCTTTCAATTTCTTCTTCGCTCGGTGTAACCGGCTTGAAGACTTTTGCTCTGGGCTTCTTTCCGCATACGCAGACCGGGAAATTCTTGGGGCAGGTGCATCCCTGTGCGAGCGGAGCGAATGCATTTTTGACCGCTCTGTCCTCGAGCGAATGAAATGTTATGATACTCAGGCGTCCTCCGGGCTTGAGGCAGTCAAACATATCCTCGACCGCTTTTGTCAGCCCGTCCAGTTCGCCGTTTACGTAAATTCTGAGCGCCTGAAAGGTTTTTCTGGCAGGGTGTCCGTCGCGTCTTGCGGCGGCGGGGACTGCCGACGAAATTATTTCCGCGAGTTCAAGAGTTGTCTCAATAGGTTTCTCTTCTCTCGCGGCGACTATCGCGGCCGCTATGCGCGGAGCGAATCTTTCTTCGCCGTAGTCAAAAATGATTTTCTGAAGCTCCCTGCAGGAGAGGGTATTGACCGCGTCTGCTGCGGACGGCCCGCTCATGCTCATTCTCATATCGAGAGGCGCATCCTTATGAAAAGAAAAACCCCTCGATGCGTCATCGAGCTGATGGGAGCTTACTCCAAGGTCTG
>JAFZOE010000094.1 GCA_017552845.1 Clostridia bacterium | reverse complement strand
TCCTTCGGGAAATTGTCGATTCTCAGCGAGGGAAGGGCGACGTTGATTTTGTTTTCATCGGCCCAGGGAAGCATGCTCGAAAGCAGCTCGGGCAGGCCTCTGTAATCGCTTGTGCTCAGCGAGCAGAGGGAGATTTCATCATAACCGCTGCTCCCGCATATCGCGCGGCACTGTCTCTCGACCTCTGCGGGCGATTTTTCGCGGAGCGGACGGGAAAGAAAGCCCGCCTGGCAGAAGCGGCAGCCTCTTATGCATCCCCTGAAAATTTCAACGGTCGTGCGGTCGAAAACCGATTCGAGATAGGGCACTACAAAGCTCTCGGGCGCGAACATTTTATCGAGATCCGCGACGTTTCTCTTGATTACCTTTCCGGGCGCTCCGCAGGTCGGGGTAACCGATTTTACGGTGCAGTCCTCGTTGTATTCAACCTCATAGAGCGAAGGAACATAGACTCCCGGAATCTGCGCCGCGGCAATCAGGAATTCGCGCTTTGAGGCGCCCTTCGCCTTGTATTCCTTAAGCAGGTCAATAAGCTCGTTTGTGACCTCCTCGCCGTCGCCGGGCAGCGTGATATCAAAGAAATCCGCCATCGGCTCCGCGTTGCACACGCATGTTCCGCCCGCAATGACAAGGGGCGTGAGCGATTCCCTGTCGGCGCTTCTGACCGGCAGGCCCGCGAGATCGAGCATATTGAGAACGTTGGTGTAGCATAATTCATACTGGAGCGTGAAGCCGATTAAATCAAAATCCTTCACCGGCTCGCCGCTCTCGAGAGTCCAGAGGGGGATATTCTCCCTGCGCATTATCTCTTCCATATCGGTATCGGGCGCGAAAACCCTCTCGCAGCGCGCGTCATCCCTCGCGTTGACAAGGGAATAGAGAATCTTCATGCCGAGATGCGACATGCCTATTTCATAGGTGTCGGGGAAGCAGAAGGCATAGCTGATATCGACCGAACCGCTCTCTTTCACGACGCTGTTCAGCTCGCCTCCGACATACCTGCCGGGCTTCTGCACTTTTAACAGGTATTTTTCAATCTCTTTGGGATACATATATTTCAGAACCTCTGTCCGCAGTCATAATAAAAATATGATAACACACTTTTGATTAAAAATCCATATAATAATGAATAATTGCGGAGCGGGGGTTTATGCTCCGCATATCCCCGTAATCGCCACACCCGCCCCTTCGGGGCACCCTCTCCGTTCTCGGAGAGGGCTACACGTGGTATATTTGATTAGATTATTCTCGCGCATATCCTGTTTGCGGGGCGCCGCGGTCGTCGCCCCCTACGGAAGCATATAAACCAAACCTTGTCATTCTGAGGCCGCAGGCCGAAGAATCGCAAATTTATGAGAATTATTGTTTATTCGATTATAATACGCCGTTTATTGAGATCCTTCGCTCCGCTCAGGATGACAATCTGTCGTAGGGGCGAATTTCAGTATTACAACACCGCTCAGGATGACAGCCGCTTTAATTCTTAAGTCTTAATTCTTAATTCTTAACTCTTAACTCTTAATTCCCAATTCCGCTTTCCGCATTCCGAATTAAAACCGGCCCTGCGCGGTGCAGGGCCGGGTGAGTTATTATGCCGGGTCGGGGGTATAGTAGATTTCGAAGCAGTAGGAGTGGAAGTCGGGTTTCATGACCGCGCTCCAGAAGGTTGAGCCTTTGACTTCGATACCGCCGAAGCTGATTTTTTCAACATAGCCGCAGCCGTCGCCTCTCGCCTTGTCGTGGGATATGATTCTTATCCAGTAGAGCGGATTTGAGCCGAGGTTGATTTCCTTATCGTGGCTTGTCGCGTATTTTTCGAGAATCGTCTTCATCTCGGCCGAGGTATAGGTCTTGGTCTGGACCGGAACCTCCTCGGGGCTTGATACGCCGCCGCAGAGATAGGCGATAGCGCCGCCCCAGGCGTTTTCGGATGAAGCGGTCTTGCCCGCGCACGAGGCGCCGTAGACGGTCTGGGCGGGTTTGCCGTTATAGTATGCGCACTGCGCGGTGGGTTTATCGGTATCCTTCGTCATGCCGAGCACCGCCATAACGGCCTTTTCAAGGTTTGTGCCCTTGTAATTATAGCTCGAATTATAGGACTGGTCGGTGTATTTGTTATAAGCCTGCGAGAATGAATAGGCGGCGACTGCCTGCGCCTTGAGCGCCTCGGTCGGTGAATTCGGGCCTATTTCCTGGCAGACGGTCCTGCAGAGGAATTCGAGCAGGGAAATCGTGCCGACACCGGGCTTGGTGACCGTCGCGGGAGTGTTCGGATCCGCGGCAACGGTAACGCCGGGATAGTAGTGAGTGATGATTTCCTTATATGTCTTGCCCTGCTTCGCCATGGCGATTGCGCCTTCCTGGCTCATTCCGACTCCGTGGCCCCAGCCGTAAATCTTGAAGGTGAAGGTGCCGCTGGTCTGGCTGTAATTCGAGGGATCAACCGGATTCGTCGGCGTGACGGGGGTTGTGGAAGTGTAGGGGCATTTGACATACTTTGAAGGGTTGATAAGCTCAAATTTGCCTTCGCTGTTCTTTTCCTGAATTGCGAAATGCAGATAGGCTTTCTCGGTGCCCGCCGATTTGCCGACGGTGCCGATTACCTGGCCCTTAGTGACCGAGGTTCCCTTCGCGAGGTTGATTTCGCCGCAATTTGCGTAAATCGACTGGACGTCGCCGTGGTCAATGAGGATGAAGTTGCCGAGCTCGCTGTCGCCCATGACAACTCCGCCCACTGTGCCGTCGGCTGCCGCGAGAATCCGGGTTCCCGTCATATCGCCGCTCGCAAGCACGATGTCGATGCCGTAGTGCTTGCCGTCTTCCCAGTCGGCTTCAATTCTGCTCTCCGAACCTATAGGCCAGGTCCATTCGAGCTTCTTGTCCCCTCCGATGCTGCCCATGAGCGTTGAAATAAGCTGCATAAACGCCATGAACAGCGCCGTGAGAATTTTGATTATCTGTTCCATAAAAATCCTTTCGTTCGGGATTCCGTTTCAACCGCGCCGGATTGCACGGAATTACGGAATCATTTACGGGAAAATCCCGAAATAACCTTGCGGTTATTTACTGATGAAACAAAGTGAGAGCGCAATCGCGAACTGCGCAATATAGTAGGTGACGTGGTTCGTCACGATGTCGACCGGTCTGTTTTTGCCCTCGCCGAAGTAGGTGCCGTTGAGAATGAGGTCGGAGAGCGCGAAGAGGACCGAGCCGCCGAATATCATATCAAGGCCGATATTTTTGAATGAGTGCAGGAACGCCATCGAGCCCGAGAACATCATGAGCGAGAAGAGGAACGGGCTGTAGAGCACGACTATCCATCTGAATTTGCCGTAATTGACCTTGAGAAGCTTTTCGGAAAATCTGATGAATACCGCAATCACAAGGCAGATGGCGACCGGGACAATGAGATAAAGGATATTGCCTTTGACATAGAATTCGCTTATGAGCGCGATGTCATAGAGAATATGCCCCGCGAGAAACGCCGTGAATCCTGCGTAGGTATACTGGTCGGATGATTTGCGGTGGGCGTATTTGAGGTCGAGCGCGATGTCGCCGAGCATTCCGCAGATAAGTCCCATAACTATCCATAAGCCGAATCTGATATGGGTCATATCGAAATCCGTGAACGCTATGCCCGAGAGCGCGGTGGCGATAAAGCTGATTGAAACGAGCGCCTTAATCATCGCGACCGTGGGCGAGCTTCCCTTGATTCTCTTGACGCAGAAAAGGGCGAGAAGCGCCGCGCCTATGCAGGTGAATACTACCGGAACTGCCATAAAATCATCTCCATTTTAATATTTATCAGAGTGAGTTTACGATTTGCTTGAAGTGTTCGCCTCTCTCCTCAAAGCCGCTGTATTGGTCGAACGAGCTGGTCGTGGGAGAGAGCAGGACCGTGTCGCCGGGCTGAGCGAGTTTATATGCCTCGTCAACCGCCTGAACCAGATTTTCAACGAGGATTCCGTCATCCCCGACGAGTTCTTTAACAAGGCGCGGGCCGCAGACGCCATAGCCGATAACCTTCTTGACCGAGCCGAGATTCTTTTTGAGCTCATCCATTGAGAGCCCTTTTTCGAATCCGCCGACAAGCAGAATGACGCCCTTTTCAAATGATTTGACAGCGGTGATTGTGGCGTCGGGATTCGTGCCCTTGGAATCGTTATAGTATCTCACGCCGCCGATTTCGCGCACGAATTCGATTCTGTGCTCGACTCCCTTGAACTCCGAAACCGCTTCGGTGATGATTTCATTTGAAACACCGAGCGCCTTCGCCGCCGAGACAGCGACCATCACATTCTGGAGATTGTGCTTGCCGACGAGCTTGATTACATTTACTGGCATCACCTTTTCGCCCCTGATATAAATGAATCCGTCTTTTACGAAGGAATCGGTATCCTCCCTGTCGAGCGAGAAGGAATTGACTTTACAGCCAACCGGATAGCGCTCAGTATATTCAAGCAGGGTTTTGTCATCCGTATTGAGGATGAATTCGTCATCCCCGCGCATATTGCGGTAAACTTCGGTTTTTGATTTATAATAATTATCGAGCGAGCCCATAAAATCGACATGGTCGGGGCTGAGATTGATGATAGTCGCTACTTCGGGGCGGAATTTATCGATATTGACAAGCTGGAAATTCGAGACCTCGAGGGCGAAATAATGCCCCTCTTCCTCCATGAGGTTGTAATCCATCACCATTTCACAGAGAGCGATGCCGATATTGCCGCACAGATGCGCCTTTTCGCCGTATGCCTTATGAAGAATTTCATAGAGCAGGGTGCTGGTCGTGGTCTTGCCGTTTGAGCCGGTAACCGCCGCGAAATGCTGAGGCTTCGAGACCTGATAGGCGAGCTCGATTTCGGTGATGACGGGCACGCCGTTTTCCTCTAATTTCAGAATCATCGGCGCTCTGTAGGGGACGCCCGGATTCTTTATCGCGAGGTCATATTTCTCTTCGAAAACGCCCATGCTCTGGTCAACGATTTTAACGCCGATTTCCTCGAGCATCTCCGCTTCCTTTATCTCCTCTTTCGGTTTCGTCTCCGAGAGGGTGATATCCGCGCCCAGGCGGTGAAGCACCTTGATTGCGCCGAGGCCGCTTCTGGCGAGGCCGATTACGAGAACCTTTTTACCTGAAAAATCCATAAGAGATTCTGCTCCTTAGCTGAAAAGAATTGCCATATATTTTCTGAAGAGTTTCATGAAGTAGCTGACTATGCCTTCCTTCGAGCCGCTGCCCGAGCCGGTCCAGTCGATTGCGGGATTGTTGATGACGGGCTCCGTCGCAGTGCCGAGGCCGAGCGCCTTGAGCTTCTGGAGAATCAGCTTCGCGATGACGAGATTGCCCTTTGAATTCGGGTGAATCGTATCGGCCGCGATATATTCCCTCGCGTGGCCCGCGAATGCCGAGGCGACATCGACGATTGAGAACGCGCCCTTATGGGAGGCGAGATAGCTTCTGATAGCGCCGTTTATCGTATCCGCGCCCTTCTGATACACATCCGAGAAGAAGCCGCTGCTCGGATTATAGACGGTCTGGACGAGTATCGCCGCCGAGGAATTGAGAATCTTTATTTTCCGGATGATCGCCGCGAAATTCTCTGCGAATTTTGCGCCTATGGAATCGAATCTGCTGCCCGAGCCGAATTTGCCGCTGATAAGCAGGCCGGCCATATTCGAGGTGAGGAAGTCGTTGCCGCCGATTGAGATTGAAATGATATTTGCCTTCTTGACGCTCGCCGCGACATAATCGGTATCGAGATGCCTGAGAAGATTCGCGGAGGTGTAGCCGTCAATCGCGTAGTTCGCATAGTTGTATCCGTTGGTGTCGGCAACGATTTTTCCGTAGCAGGCATCCTGCGAATTCGCTACGCCCTGGCCGTAGGCAATCGAGTCGCCGAGCACAACATAGGTCTTTCTGCCCGCCGCGCTTGCGGATAATGCAAACACGCCGAAGGCCATTACAAACGCCAGCAGAAGAGCCGACATTTTCTTTAAGTTTTTCATAAAACCGCCCCTTGATTTCCGCGGCGGAACTCTTACACTTTCCCGCCCGAAAATGAGAATATTCTTTTATATTATACTATAAATATATCAATTTGTAAAGCCCCCCCGTTTCCGGGGAGAAAACG
>JAFZOE010000093.1 GCA_017552845.1 Clostridia bacterium | reverse complement strand
TTTACGATATTCTCAGCGAAGAGACGGCGGATATTATCTGGCAGAAGGCAAATGAAAAGATTGCCGCGGGCGGATTTACCCCGCGCGAGCTTATCGCCAAGTCAAACGTTTCACACCTCGGCACGACCGACGACCCCGCCGATTCGCTTGAATATCATGAGCTTCTCGCGAAGGAGAATCTGCCTTTCAAGGTTTTTCCCGCTTTCAGGCCCGACAAGGCGCTGAGCATTGACCTGCCGTCGTTCACCGGCTGGCTCGCGGATATGGAAAAGCGCGCGGGCAGGGGAATAGAAAGCTTTGAAGCGCTCTGCGAAGTGCTCGGGGAGAGGATAGAATTCTTCGCCTCGCTCGGCTGCTGCGCGAGCGACCACGGATTCTCATATATTCCCTATGAAACGGCAAGCGAAGCCGAGCTTGATTCGATATTCAAAGCCGGGAAATCGGGCGCTGAGGTTCCGGTTGAAGACGCCGACAAATACAAGACCGCTCTGCTGCGCTTCCTCGCGAAGGAATATGCGCGCCGCGGCTGGGTAATGGAGCTTCATATCGGCCCGATGCGCAATAACAACCGGAAAATGTTTGAAAAAATCGGCCCCGACATGGGCTATGATTCGATAGACGACCAGCTTGTGGCGAGAAAACTCTCGCGCTTTCTCGACTCTCTCGACTATGAGAATTCGCTGCCCAAGACGGTCATTTTCACATTGAATCCGCGCGATAATTTCGTTTTCGGCTCGATGCTCGGCAACTTCCAGTCCGACGAGGCGCAGAGCAAGATTCAGTTCGGCTCCGCCTGGTGGTTCAATGACCATATCGACGGCATGCGCGAGCAGATGAAGGCGCTCGGCAACCTCGGCGCGCTCGGCAAATTTATCGGCATGGTAACCGACTCGCGTTCATTCCTCTCCTACCCGAGACACGAGTATTTCCGCAGAATCACCTGCAACCTGCTCGGCGAATTCGTCGAAGACGGTCTCTATCCCGACGATGAGAAGATGCTGAAAAAGCTCGCGGAAGACATCGCTTACAACAACGCGAAGGAATATTTCGGAATATAAAAACAATTCATCATAAATATTTTACAAAGGTGGTTAAAATATGGCACAGTATGTAATGGCACTCGACCAGGGCACAACCAGTTCCCGCGCTATCATTTTTGATAAAAAGGGCAACATCATCTGCAAGGCGCAGAATGAGTTCGAGCAGATTTATCCCGAGGCAGGCTGGGTTGAGCATGATCCTCTCGCGATTCTCTACAGCCAGTTTCAGGCGGTTTCGGGCTGCATTTCCTCCGGCGAAGTGAAGCCCAGTGAAATCGCGGCAATCGGCATCACAAACCAGCGCGAAACCACGATTCTCTGGGACAGACAGACCGGCAAGCCCGTCTATAACGCCATAGTCTGGCAGTGCCGCAGGACCGCGGACTACTGTGAAAAACTCAAGGAAGAGGGGCTCGGCGACTATATCAAGGAGAAGACCGGCCTTCTGATTGACGCATATTTCTCGGGCACCAAAATCAAGTGGATTCTCGACAACGTTCCCGAGGCGAGACGGCTCGCGGATATGGGCCGCCTGCTTTTCGGCACGGTCGAGACCTGGCTCATCTGGAATCTTACCGGCGGCAGCGTCCATGTGACCGATTATTCAAACGCTTCAAGGACAATGCTCTTTGACGTTGACAATCTCTGCTGGGACAAGACTCTCTGCGACAAGCTCGGAATTCCTATGTCGATTCTTCCCGAGCCCGTTCCCTCAAGCAAGATTTACGGCAGGGTCGCCAAGGGCATCCTCGGTCTCGAGGCCCTCGAAGGCATCCCCATCAGCGGCGCCATCGGCGACCAGCCCGCCGCCCTCTTCGGCCAGGCATGCTTTGAGCCCGGTCAGGCGAAGAACACTTACGGCACAGGCTGCTTCCTGCTTATGAATACAGGCGAAACCAGAGTAAAATCAAAGAATAACCTGCTCGCGGGCGTTGCCTGGGGCATCGGCGACAAGGTCGAATACGCGATTGAAGGCTCGGCATTCAACGCCGGCTCGGTCATCAAATGGCTTCGCGATGAGCTTCATCTCATCGATTCCGCCCGCCGCTGCGACGAGCTCGCGGAGAGCGTTCCCGACGCGAACGGTATCTATTTCGTCCCCGCGTTCACGGGACTCGGCGCTCCCTACTGGGATATGTATGCCCGCGGCTGCATAGTAGGCCTTACCAGAGGCGTCAACAGAGCGCATGTCGCGAGAAGCGTGCTCGAGGCGATCACCTATCAGATGACCGACCTGCTCGAAGCGATGAAGGCGGATTCGGGCATCGATTTCACCGAGCTTCGCGTTGACGGCGGCGCGAGCGTTTCCGATATCATGCTCCAGATTCAGGCTGATATGATCCGCTGCAACGTCAACAGGCCCAAGACCGTTGAAACCACGGCTCTCGGCGCGGCATACCTCGCAGGCCTCGCAGTCGGCGTATGGGAGAACAAAGAGGAAATCGAAAAGAACCGCCAGGTTGAGAAAATCTTCGAGCCGAAGATGGACGAGGCGAAGAGAAACGCCCTCTACGAAGGCTGGAAACGCGCGGTTGAGCGCTCCAAAGACTGGGCAAAATAAAAGCGGTTTTACCGTATAAATACGGTCCTCTCCGGAGACGGGGAGGGCTGTTTTTTTGCTTCCGGCGGAATAATTTCCGCATTTTTTGTAACCTCGCGCAAAACGCGGGACAAGTAATTCTGCACTAAGGATTGTGCAGAATATTGTAAAATATATACAATATTATTTAAAATTTTGTCTGTTTAATAAAAATAACTTGAATATCGGAATTTATTATAATATAATTACTGCGTAAAATTGTCGGGATTGGCTCGGCTAAGTCATTTTAAAGGAGGAAACAAAATGACAAAAATCAAGAAAGTCCTGAGCATTGTGCTTTGTCTCTCAATGCTTCTGGGCACGCTCACAGTGGGCTTGCTGTTTGCTTCGGCTGACGATACTCAGTCGGCGGAAATTCCCACTTATGAAGACCTCGTCGATGACGGCACCAAAACCATTTACTACGCCGGCTTCGAGGCATATGAAGGCACAGAACTGTCTGACGGTGTTATTCCGTCGGGAAGCACGGTTCAGATTAAATTCTATGCCAAATCAAATCTGGATTTGTTCAGAAGCACCCATTTCCTGGTTCTTGATAAATCCGAAGCGATTGCTTCCGAGAATTTTGTTACCGATATTACTCCCTCAAGGACAACCTTGAGGATTACTAAGGTTGACGGTTCTTCCAAAACCAACCAGGCGAAATTCTACAATAAAGACAACAGAGATGAAGTCTATATATCCGGATATTCAGCAAATGAAATTGATAAATGGGGTATTCTTAAAATCTATGATTCCGAAAATGTCGCTCACAGTATCGCCGGCGACGATCCGTATATAACTTTTAACCTTAATTTGGCTCCGGATTTTTCCGGAACGTTCAACGTCTTTATGGTTGAGGATTCTTTCACAGCCGCCAACGGCACAAAGAAGACAAACGGCATTCAGTATCTGGGAACATAAACCTCTTATGCTGCAGTTGATAGTTTTGTTCTTCAGCCGGCTCAGACATTTACAGTCAGGGGCGAGGTCAAATTCCTGAATGCGGACGGAACCCTTATTGAAAACCAGTATCCCGAGAAGAACGCAAAAATCGTTCCTCCCGAGGTAGAAGGCCTTTATGCCTGGGCGGATTCAGAAGGCAACTTTGTCGATCTTTCAAATGCCTATATGGGCGATGAATCCCTTGTCTATACCGCTGTTCTCAAAGATACGATAGTTAATGTTACCCTTGACGGTAACGGCGGTCTTATCGACGGCCAAGCGACAAGGACAATTGATGTTCCTGTCAGTCAGGCTCTCGATCTTACTCAGTATTCCGCATCAAAAGACGGTGACACATTCAAGGGCTGGTCCGTAAACGGCATCGCCACCGAACAGTATACCTTCGGCAGTGCAAGCCCGGTTACCGCTTCCGCCATCTGGGAAAACAGCGCTGTTCTCAAAGTGCTTGTCGCAAAAGCAGACGGCACATGGGCTGAATTCGTTGACTATGTCGGCGTTCCCGGCGAGGCTCTCAATCAGGAGAGCTATGACGCAATTGAAAGCGCAGTCAAGGCTGAGTTCAAAAAGAGCGGCATGAGCGTCATCGGATGCGAAGAGGAGCCGGTCTATGTCAACCTGCAGTATCTCGCTGATATCGGTGTTATTTACCTTGAAAACCTTGATTCGTCCACATTCGGAGAAGTAGTATTCGGTGAAACACCTTTCCTGTTCATAAATTCCAAGTTCGTTCAGACGCTCAACTACTATTATCCCAACATCAATGCAGACGGTTCGGCGGTTGCAGACAGCTGGGATAAATATAAGACCGTTACTTACGAATTCACTTCTTATCTTGACAACTCAAATTATAATCCTGACGAGCCCGGCAACATTGATAATCTTGCTTGTAATTATAAATACGCCGGCACAACGCTGTATGATCCCTCCAGAGTCGGCGGAAAAGATTATTTCGTAAAGGTTGAGAATCTTGAGAAGAGATTTGAGACCGACGAGAATTCAAAGTATCTCTATACTTCAACATTCAAAGACGGAAACGGTAACGAGATAGTTCCCGATTCGGGCTTCCTGACCCTTGCCACTTCCGGCTACACCACTCCCGGCGTATTCGATTTATACACCTGCCCGAAGGACAGAACCTTCCTGTTCTCATTCAATGCCAAAGCGGGCGGCGGCAACAACTATCAGATAGTTGACAAAGAATACAAAGTCGGCGACACGCTCACCAAGGATGATCTCGCCGGCTGCTACAGATCAGACAGCCCTTCGACCAAATACTCGGTCAATGATCTTACTGAGGACTGCACAATTATCGACCGTCCCGGTTACAAACTTGCCGATATCTGGTTCGGTTCCGATGAAAGCACGGAAGACACCAGCATTCTCAAGGGCAACACCGTTACCCTTACCAAAGAAATGATCGACGAAGGCCTTACCACTCTGACTTTCGGCGGCAAGAAATACGATACCGTTTCTCTCTCCTCGTCATTTGAGACGAAAGAGTATGAGTTCACCGTTAAATATAAGAAAGCGGACGGCTCATGGGAGGTTCTCACATCGAAGAAGTTCTCCGGCAAGCAGATAGTTTCCTATGCGGATCTCATTGATGCCGATCTCGAGCAGAGAATCAATGATAACGCTCCCACCGGCGAGCTCCTCAACTCGAGCGGATTCGAGGTTGAATCCACCGGCGCGGTCAAATCAAGCTTCTACGCTTATGAAGGCCCGCTCACTCTCAGAGTTCAGTATATGTCCGATCAGCGTTCCGCGTTCATAGATTATAACAACGGCAAAGACGGAGCAGACGCTTACCGCAAGGGCGATTTCACTTACGGAACCGTAATCTACGATCCGAATTTCGATCCCGATGCAGTTGACGAAGACGGCAAGCCGATTCCCGCGCCTTTCTTCAACAACTTCCTTGAGAGCGATGACTCCAACGTTCCTTCAAAGACCGTCAAGACTCAGAAGAAGGACAGCGACGGCAACCTTCTCTATGAGCCTCTCTATGAGGTAGTCAAGGACGAAGACGGCAATCCCGTAATCGATCCCATCACCGGCGAGCCCAAGACCCAGATCGTCTATGAGGAAGTCAAGGACGAAAACGGAAATGTCAAGCTTGACGATGACGGCAAACCGGTCAAGCAGATCGTCTATGATATGGATAAGCCCATCTACAACGATCCCAAGGGCAACACCCCGCTCAGACCCTACCGCGCATGCGAATATGTCGGCACCAAGGTCTATCACGTAAATTCCGCAATCAGAAACTGGTCCGATATGCCCGCAGAAAGCGAATGGCTTGACGGCTATGAGAATGACGAATATCGTCTCTACAATACCACGATTCTCCAGCTTCAGTGGAAGAGCGATGAAGACTTCATCTTCCGCGTATATGATACCTCGGGATTCTCAATCGGCCTGCCGATTATCGGCGACGGCTTCAGCCTCAATATGAACGGCAATATCTATTCCGCTCTCGGCAAGGATTTCAAGTGGTATTACTGGAAGAACAACCGTCCCTGCAAGAAGGGCGAAGGCCGTCTCAACGCCGATCCGGAGAATCAGATCATTCTCCTGCTCTGGCCCAAGAAGGAAGTTCTTGAGCTCGGCACCGACGAAAACGGCAATCCCATCACCTCTGAGGGTTGGTATCTCTCGGCTCTGCCTCTTGCAAAGACCTGGTTCAAGCCCTCGTTCATACCCGATCTTATTCCCACGCTTCTTCCCCTTATCAAGGGACTTCTCAACTGATTGATATTCAACATCATTTTGAATAAATTCTAAATTCAAGGAGGAT
>JAFZOE010000092.1 GCA_017552845.1 Clostridia bacterium | reverse complement strand
GCCATCGGATAGAGCGCGAGCGTGACTATCGGGAGGATAAGGCCCGCGGGAGTGGAGCCGTTTGCGGGCAGGGCTCTGAGCTTGATGGCAAAGAGCGCGAGCAGCAGCGAGCCCATAATAAACGACGGCATCGAGACGAACGCTGTCGTGATTACCATTATGATACGGTCGATGAGCTTGTTTCTTCTCAGAGCGGCAACCGCGCCGAGCACTATGCCGGCTATCGCGGAGAGAACCGCGGCGATGAGGCCGAGCTTGAGCGAAGTCTTCATGCCGTCGGCGATTATATCTATGACCTGCCTGCCTCTCTGCTTGAGCGACGGGCCGAAATCGAATTTTGTGACTATATCTTTGAGATATGTGCCGTATTGCTCCATGAGCGGCTTATCGAGGCCGTATTTCGCCTCCATCGCCGCCTGCACGGCGGGGGTCGTCGCCTTCTCGCCGACAAACGGGCCGCCGGGCACCGCGTGCATGACAAAGAAGGTCACGGTTATAACAACCCAGACCGTAAAAACAGCAAGCAGAATACGCTTGCCGATATAAAGCATCGTCTTGGAATTCATCCGGTTATCACCTGTCAATCTTTTTCAAATAGTTATATTATTATACTACATATTTTTCTGAAATACAATATTAAAAAAGGCAGCCTGCATATATACTGCAGACTGCCGCTCTTTTATCTTACGGGAAGTAGACGTCGTCGGCTTCTTCAAAATCCTCGGGCATCACATATTTTTTCATGAAGTCTATCGTGAATCTTATTCCCCACTGGCCCTTGGCGCCTCTCCAGTTATGGGAATGGGGCTCGATTGAGAGCATGCCGTTGTAACCCTTGATATAGAGCAGGGACATCACCGCGCTCCATTTTGTTGTGTCGAGGCCTGCGGGCGAATCGTCGTAGGTGCTGCCGTTTACCTGAAGGTTGCCCTTGATATGAACGTGATAGATTCTTTCGCCCCAGTCGGCGATTTCTTTGAGATAATCCGCTCTTCTGTTGATCGCGTGCGAGGTATCGTATTTGATGCCGAGTTCGGGCAGAGCGCCGAGAATATATGACCAGGCCTTCGGATCATAGACGAAATTGCTCCAGTCGCAGTTATAGACCGCGATTTTTACGTTCTTATCCTTCGCGTAGTCAATCAGCGCGGAGAAATATTTTATTGCCGAATCGCAGTTCTCATAGTAGCTTCTCGAATCGATATAGTTGCAGCCGGCGTTGAAGACCGGGCAGCCTGCAAAAGATGCGAGGTCGATGAGGTTTTTATCGTGCTGCAGGGCCTCGGGGATGATTTCGCCGTTTTCGCCGATTCTCGTCATTCCCCATCTGCCGATTGAGCCGACCTTCACTCCGAATTCTTCGGATGCGCTCTTTATTTCCTCTTTCTTTTCAAGAACTTTTGCGGAATCCACATCGTGATTGATGCAGAATTCCACTCCTTTGAGGCCGAGTCCGCTGACGGCTCTGAAGTGGTCTCTTTCCCAGCCGTTGATAATTCCGAGATACATCTGCGTTACCTCCGTAATGAAAAATATTGTAATTCAATAATAGGATAAGCGGCAATATTTGTCAATATGATATTGCAATTATTATTCTTTTAGTATAAAATAGATAAGATAATTAAAATGAGGTAATCTGCGCATGATTGAATTCATTCTCAAAGACAAAGACCTGAAGCTGATGCGGAACGGCAGGTGCGTCTGGACGCTCTATGCCGGCGCTCCCGCTCTGCGCGTCGGCTACGGCAAAAACAGCTATTCAATGACGAGAGGCAGCTTCACGATAAAGGAAAACACCTATGTTGACAAGCCCCTCACGGTTAAAAAAATCACGCTCAACGACGGCGTGGCGGAAATCACTCTCAATGAAGGCAGGGCGGTGCTGACTCTCTCGGGTGAGCGCGTCTATGCCGAATTCAGCGGGCTCGACGCCTATAACAGAATGATAATCAATCTGCCCGCAAAAGAAAGCGAGCATGTTTACGGCACGGGCGAGACATTCACCGAATTCGACCTTCGCGGTCAGAAGGTCAATGTCTGGGTCGCCGAGCATCAGAATGCGAAGATGCTCTCGAAGAAATACCTCAAAATCAAGCTCGGCATCGATATTCTGAGCAAGAAGCACAAATTCTCCGATTACGAGACCTATTATGCCCAGCCGACCTTCCTCTCGGGCAAAAAATATTATTTCCATTCGCAGACGACGGCGAGATGCGAATTCGATTTCACCCATCCCGAATTCCATTCGCTCAAAATTGACAGCATCGATAATTTCACTATCGGCTTCGGCGACACGTTTGAGGAGACCGTCTCCGATCTTTCCGCCCTTCTCGGCAGGCAGCCCGAGCTCCCCGACTGGGTCTATGACGGCACTATACTCGGCATTCAGGGCGGCACCGAAATAATGATGAACAAGGTGAAGAACTGCCTTGAGCGCGGAATGAAGGTTACCGGCGTGTGGATTCAGGACTGGGAGGGCAGGCGCATCACCGCCTTCGGCAAGCAGCTTATGTGGAACTGGGAGTGGGATAAAGAACTCTATCCCGGGCTCGACAAGGCGATTGAAGAGCTGAACGCGAAGAATATCAGGGTTCTCGGCTACTGCAACCCCTTCCTCGCGATTGAGAAGCCGCTCTATAAAGAGGCGAGCGAAAAGGGCTACTGCGTCAAGGATAAAAACGGCAAGGACTACTATGTGACGATTACGACCTTCCCCGCCGCTATGGTGGATTTTACGAATCCCGAGGCGTGGGAATGGCTCAAGGGAATAATCAAAAAGAATATGATTGAATTCGGTCTCTCGGGCTGGATGGCGGATTTCGGCGAATATCTGCCGACCGACTGCGTGCTTTACAGCGGCGAGGATGCCGAGCAGGTCCACAATACCTGGCCCGCCAGATGGGCTCAGCTTAACCGTGAGGCGATTGAGGAGGCCGGCAAGCTCGGCGAAATCATGTTCTTCACGAGAGCGGGCCACACCGCGACCCCGAAATACTCAACTATGATGTGGAACGGCGACAATCATGTCGATTTCTCGATAGATAACGGAATGCCCTCGGTAATCCCCGCGATGCTCTCGCTGACCTGCAGCGGCTTCGGCCTGAGCCACAGCGATATCGGCGGCTACACAACCTTCGGCAAGATGAGAAGAAGCGAAGAGCTCTATATGCGCTGGTGCGAAATGAATGCTTTCTCGCCCCTTATGAGAAGCCACGAGGGCAACAATCCCGATATAAACGCGCAGTTTGACGCGAGCGAAGAGACGCTCTCGCATCAGACGAGGATGAGCAAAATCCACACCCTGCTCAAGCCCTACATCAAAAGCCTCGTTGAATACAACGCGCAGACGGGCGTCGGAGCCGTCAGGCCGCTCTTCTTCTACTACGATGAAGAGAGGGCGTATAAGGAGAGCTACGAATACCTGCTCGGCAGGGATATACTCGTCGCCCCCGTCATTAAGAAGGGCGACAAACTCAGGCAGGTCTGGCTGCCCGATGATGAATGGGTCGAGCTCTTCACCGGCAGGGAGCTCGGCGGCGGACTCTATGTCGTCGAAGCTCCGATGGGGAAAATTCCCGTCTATTACAGGAAAAACGCAGACCCCGCTCTGCTTGAAATCATGAATAAAATCAAAGAGATATAAATGGAGGAAAATCAAATGAAGTATTTTCTTGACTCGGCAAAAATCGATGAAATCCGCGAGGCGTATGACACCTTCGGCATCGACGGAATCACAACCAATCCCAATCACATCATGAACAGCGGCAAGCCGTTCTATACGGTTATCGCGGAGCTCGCCGATTTCGTTAAGGAAAAGGGCATAGAGGGCTGGGAGGTCTTCCCGATTTCGGTTGAAATCAATCCCCACCTCGACAACGCCGACGAAATGGTCGAAATGGCGGGAAAAATCTCCGGTATGTGCAAGAATTTCGTAATCAAGATTCCCTGCACCGAGGCGGGCATCGCCGCCGCGAGACGCCTTGAAAAAGAAGGCATCCGCACTAATCTCACCCTCGTCTTCTCCGCTTCCCAGGCGCTCATCGCCGCCAAAAACGGCTCCCTCTTCGTCTCCCCGTTCATCGGCTGGAAAGAAAACAGCGGCGAGGACTGCGTGGGCTACATCAACGATATAGTCGAAATGTATGCGAATTACGGCTTCCTCGGCGAAACGCAGATTATCTGCGCCGCGGTCAGAAACGGCAAGCAGATAGTTGACTGCGCCGTCGCGGGCGCGGATATCGTCACCGCGGGCCTTCAGGTATTCAAG
>JAFZOE010000091.1 GCA_017552845.1 Clostridia bacterium | reverse complement strand
CTGCCCCAGCTGCCATCCGGGATCGGACCGCCCAGGAGCTCAGAGAACGCCTCGTCCGGGATCGCCTGAATGCTGCCTTCTCTGTAAGCGGTGAGCTTCTCCTCGTCGTAAGGCGCGGGCGCCTCCTCGCCGGCAACGGCAACTGCGAGCATATCGGGAGTGAGCGCCGAGAGAATCGCTATCGCAGCCTTGGGGCCGACTCCGGTGACGCCGATGAGCGTCTTGTAGCAGTCAAGCTCCGCTTTATCGGCAAAGCCGAAAAGGTCGAGCGCATCCTCGCGCACGCTGAGATATGTGTATAAGGTCTGCATTTCGCCGATGCCTGCGCATTTGCGAAGGGTATTTGCCGTGGTATTCAGATAAAACGCCACGCCGCCGCAATCGAGAGCGATTGCACTTTCATCGGTAAAAACAACAGTTCCTGTGAGACTGTAAAACATAAGCTTATCCTTTCATCTTGAGTGCGCCTAAAAGCGAGCCTGCAGAGTGGCAGTGGCAGATTGCCATCGCGAGCGCATCCGCGGCATCGTCCGGCTTCGGGATCTTTTCGAGATTGAGCATGATTCTCGTCATTTCCTGCACCTGCTTTTTCTCCGCCCTGCCGTAACCGACCACGCTCTGCTTGACCTGAAGCGGCGTGTATTCAAAAACCGGAACTTTATTGAGCTGGGCAGCGAGCACAAGCGCTCCTCTCGCCTGGGCGACATCAATCGCGGTCTTCTGATTGGTATTGAAAAAAAGTTTTTCCATAGCGACCGCGTCAAACGGGTATTTCTTAATCAGCGCATCCGCTTCCCTGAATATCTTTTCAAGCCGATCGTTAAAAGGCGAATGCGCCTCGGTGGTGATTGCCCCGTATTCGAGCATCCTGAATTTGTTATCCTTGTGTTCAACGACTCCGCAGCCGACTATCGCATAGCCGGGGTCGATTCCCAAAACTATCATTTCTTATTTGATTCCCTTTCGCGGATTACCATTCTCGTGGGTGTGCCCTCGAGGCCGAAAGTCTCTCTTATCTGATTGTCAAGATAGCGCTGATAACTGTAATGGAAGAGCTCGGCGCTGTTGACAAAGCAGACGAAGGTCGGCGGGCGGGTGGATGCCTGAGTCATATAGAATATCTTGAGCCTCCTGCCCTTATCCGAGGGCGGCTGAACTCTCGCAGTTGCATCTGCAAGCACTTCGTTGAGCTTGCCGGTCGAAATTCTCATCGCATTCTGCGTATCGACGAATTTTATAAGCTCAAAGAGGCGGTCGATTCTCAGCCCCTCTTTTGCCGAGATAAATATAATCGGAGCATAGGACATAAACGCGAAATCTTTCATCAGATCCTTGCGCATTGTATCCATTGTCTTGCCGTCCTTCTCGACGGCATCCCATTTATTGACCGCGATTATGCAGCCCTTGCCCATTTCGTGGGCAATGCCGGCCACCTTGGAATCCTGCTCCGTAAAACCTTCGGTAGCGTCAATCATAATCACGCATACCGTCGCTCTTTCGACCGCCATTCTCGCCCTGATGACCGAATATTTTTCAATCTGATCATAGACTTTGCTCTTGCGGCGAAGGCCCGCCGTATCGATGAATATGAATTTACCGAATTCGTTTTCGACCAGCGAATCGGTGGCGTCTCTGGTTGTGCCCGCGACATCGGATACTATCATTCTGTTTTCACCGAGCACGGCGTTCACAAGCGAGGATTTTCCGACATTAGGCTTTCCGATAACCGCGACTCTTATCGCGTCCTCGCCCTCTTCCTCTTCTT
>JAFZOE010000090.1 GCA_017552845.1 Clostridia bacterium | reverse complement strand
GAATTCAGAAGCGAAGCAAACAAAACTGAATATCTAAGCGAATTCGGCATTAAGATTGACAACCCCTCCGAGCGCGCGTTTCTGCTCGAGGGCTATCTTTTCCCCGACACCTACGATTTCTATATCGGTGAGGATGCTTCGTCGGTCATAAAGAAATTCCTGCGCAACACAATGTCGAGATTCACGGATGAATACAAGAGCAGGGCGGCTCAGCTCGGCTACTCGATGGATGAGATTCTCAATCTCGCCGCGATTATCCAGCAGGAGTCCGGCGGCTCGTCCGAGGCGGCGCGGGTTTCATCGGTCATTCACAACCGTCTCGATTCCCCCGATTTCAGGCTCCTGCAGTGCGACGCGACAGTCACCTATCTCAAGGGCAGCGTCAAGCCTTATTTTGATGAGGACACATATTTCAACGTGTATTGCGAAAACTACAATACCTATATGTGCGAAGGGCTTCCGGCAGGGCCGATAAACAATCCCGGCATCGCCTCAATCAAGGCGGCCCTCTATCCCGAAAATACGGACTATTATTATTTCCTGACAGATTCGGCAGGCGTGTATCATTACTCCGAAACTTATGCGGAGCATCAGAGCAAGGCCGTCGAAGCGGGTCTTCAGTAACGGAGGTATATTTATGAAAAGAATAATTGCTTTAATTCTCTGTGTTCTCTGCGCACTCACCGTTTTCGCTTCCTGCGGAAAGAAAGACAATAACGATAAGAATATCGATGACAAGGGCTACAGCGAAGAAGATATCGTCACCCAGGACGGCTACAGCTATGTCATCAAGGACGAAAAGGCAATAATCGTAAAATACTCGGTTCACGACAACAAGCATCTGGTTGAAATCCCCGAAACTCTCGGCGGAAAGCCCGTTGCCGTCATCGCAAAGGGCGCATTTGAAAACTATGATTTCAAGATTGTTGATGCGAACGAAAAAGGAAACGTCAATTCAAACGAAGTCAAATTCCCCTCAACTCTTGAAACAATTGAGGAAGACGCTTTCAAGGGCTCGACTATCAACAAGGCGATTATGGTCTACGCCTCCAAGCTCAAGACCATCGGCGCGAACGCTTTTGACGGCTGCGAAAATCTCGTTCAGCTCGACATACCCGCTTCGGTTGAAGAATACGGCAAAAACTGCTTCGCCAACTGCCCGCATCTCAAAGTTGTAACATTCAGAGGCAACTTCACTCCCGACGCTTCGATTTTCACGGGTTCAACCAAAGATTTCGTTGTATGGACCAACACCAAAAACAAGGATACGATTCAGTTTGCAAAGGATAACGGCTACGAATTCAAGACCGGCGACAATATCTGATAAAGGGCTGATTAAATGAAAAAGGCATTATCCGTATTCCTTGCGGCAATAATGATTATTCCGGCGCTCTCGCTTATGCAGGGTGCTTTTGCCGTTTCGGAAAAGACGGGAATAGCGGTCGCGAGCGACCTGCACTACAACATCCCCCGCGAAACGCTCGAGGGAGATATCGACGACGAGGTGTTCTTTTACGCCAACCGCAGAGCGGCCATGGAGGACGAAAGTGGCTTCATAATCGATGAATTCCTGAGCCAGTGCGCCGAAGACGATGCGGTTCAGTTTGTGTTCATCAGCGGCGATCTCGCAGATAACGGCAGGCGTCTCGAGCAGGAGCATCTTGACGTTGCCGAAAAGCTCCGCAATTTCGAGAGCGAGACCGGGAAACCTGTTTATGTCGTAAACGGCAACCACGACACGGGTGCCGGAGCGGAAGACATAACGAACGAAAAATTCCGCGAAATATATAATGAGTTCGGCTACGGCGAGGCGCTTGAAACGCAGGAGGGAACGCTCTCCTACACCGCCGACTTAAATGAAAAATACCGCCTCATCGCCGCCGACAGCTGCGATCCGACGGTTTCGACCGAGGACGGCCTGACTTCCGACAGAGTGAACTGGATAGTCTCCCAGGCAAAGAAAGCCTATGCAGACGGGAAATATCCGATTCTCATGATGCATCACAATCTGCTCAGCCACATGCCGCTTCAAAGAATCCTGAGCCATAATTTCATAGTCAGGAATCATACCGCAACAGCTCAGAAGCTTGCGGATGCAGGCATAAAGACCGTATTTACCGGCCACGAGCACGGCAGCGATGTGATGACTTATACAAGCCCCGCAGGCAATACAATCACAGATTTTTCAACAACTTCGCTGACTATGTATCCCCTCTCCTACAGATTCGTTGAATTCGCCGATGAAGAAATTACATACAGCGAAAAGAAGATTGAAAAGATTGATTATGACGCGCTGACCGAAGCGGTTGACGGCTACACGGATAAACAGCTGATGCCGATGCGCGAAGACTTTCAGCAGTATTCAAAGGATTTCTTCAAAGCGGGCATCAGATACCGTCTGTGGCTCGGGCTGACTCCCGAAAAGCTCGGCATTGACGAGGACGCCTTCTATGCGGATATAGTTTACACTGCAGTCGGCGGGCTGACTGAGATTCTCGACATGCCTCTCTACGGCGAAGGCGGACTTCAGGAGAAGGCAAAGGAATACGGAATAGACATTCCCGACAGCGAATATGAAAACGGCTGGGATGCTGCGACCGAGGTTGTGAGTTACCATTACGCGGGCAGCGAGCCTTTTGCGCTCGACTCAACCGAGGTAACGCTGATACTCAGAATCGCCGATTATCTGCTCCTTGAGGATTTATCAACCGTCAACGACAAATGCTTCCTCTCGCTCGCAAATCAGATTACTTCGAATTTCGGCACGGACTCCGTCTGCAAGGATTTCACAAAGGCGGCGGCAAAGACTCTCGGCCCCGTCACGGCGGGCGAATACTTCATAGTCGCAATCGCCTCTCCCCTGCTATACGGCCTCGCCTATGACAGAGACGGCCTCGATGACAACAACGGCTCGATTCCGGGCTACGGTGCAGACGTTTCAAACGCAGAAAACATCTCTGCCGATTTCACGGCGAAATTCAATAAATTCTTCCTCTATATCTCATTTTTCTTCAGGTATATCCTGAAAATCTTCGGTATAGGGAGATAAAAGGCAAAAAACTACCCGCAGGATTCTTCCTGCGGGATTTTTTATATTTCTTTGAGAAATCTGCCCATGCGGTCTATTGCTTCGCGTATATGGTCGGTTGAGTAGCAGTAAGAGGCTCTGATAAAGCCCTCGCCGCTCTCGCCGAATGCGGTTCCGGGAACAACGGCGACCTTCTCTTTTTCGAGCAGTTTTTCGCAGAATTCGCCGCTCGTCATTCCGGTTGATTTAATTGACGGGAAAGCGTAAAACGCGCCCTCCGGCTCGCGGCATTCGAGACCGATTGAATTGAAGCCTTTAACCATCAGCTTGCGGCGGGTATCGTATTCCTCCATCATCGCGGCAACCTCTTCGTCGCAGTCGCGCAGAGCGGTGACGGCGGCATACTGCGAGGTGGTCGGGGCGCACATAATCGAATACTGATGAAGCTTCGTAATCTGCGCGAGAATCTCCTTCGGGCCGCAGGTGTAGCCGAGGCGCCAGCCGGTCATTGAAAACGCTTTTGAGAAACCGTTGATGACGACCGTTCTCTCCCTGAGCGAGCCGACGGCTGCGGGCGAAACATGCTTTTTGCCATTGAAGGTAAGCTCCGCATAAATCTCATCCGAGAGAAGAATTACATTCGTATCTTTAATGAGTTCTTCAATTGCCTCATAATCCTCCCTCTCCATAATCGCGCCCGTCGGATTCGAGGGATAGGGCAGAATAATCGCCTTTGTATTCGGCGTAATATTTTCTTTCAGTTCGGCGGCTGTGAGTTTGAAATCATCCTCCGCCCTGTTTTCTATGATAACCGGCACTCCGCCCGCCATCTGAACCATCGGAACATAGCAGACATAGCTCGGCTGGGGAATTATCACCTCGTCGCCGGGATTGACTATCGAGCGCAGTGCGGCGTCAATTGCCTCGCTGCCGCCGACGGTGACGAGAATCTCGCTTTCGGGTTCATAGACGAGCGAATACTTTCGTCTGAGATAATTCGCTATTTCTTTTCTGAGCTCCGCAAGCCCTCTGTTTGATGAATAGCGTGTCTTTCCCCTCTCGAGCGATTTAATCGCGGCCGAGCGTATTTTCCACGGCGTTTCAAAATCGGGTTCGCCGACGCCGAGCGAAATCACATCGCTCATCGTGGCTGCTATATCAAAGAATTTTCTGATGCCCGACGGCTGAATTTCGGTTATCGTATCATTAAGAATACTCTCGTAATTCAGCAAGACGAAACTATCCCCCTGTCATCGGGATCGGTTACTTCAAGGTCAACGTCAAGTTCCTTGTATCTTCTCATTACGAACTGCGTCTTTGTCGATGTCACGCTCTCCATAACCGCGAGTTCCTTGGCAACGAAACGCGAAACATCCTGGAAGGTTTTGCATTTGACGATAACGCAGAGATCCGAATCGCCCGAGAGCAGATATACGCTCTCGACCTCATGGAATTTTGCAATCTTCTTCGCTATATCCTCGAAGCCGAGGCCCGGCTTCGGAGTGACCTTGATTTCAACAAGGGCGGAAACATAGAATTCATCGAGCTTCTCCCAGTCGATGACGGTCCTGAATCCCCTGATGAGGCCGTCCTTTTTCATTTCGTTGATTTCGGCGGAAACCGCGTCCTCGCCGAGACCCGTGACGGTCGCTATATCCGATATTGACATTCTCGCGTCTTTCGCGAGGAGTTTGAGAATCTGAACGTTCATAATAACCTCCGGAAATAAATGTTGCCGTCATTATACCGCATTTTTGATAAATATACAAGAAAAATATAAATTGACTTATAATAAGCGTGATTGTATAATTGGAATAAATGAGAGGTAATAATCATGAAAGAAGATTTGTTTATAAGAAAAGCGGAAACCGGCGATATTCCCGATATACTGCGTCTGCTCTCGCAGGTGCTTGAAATTCACGCGGATATCAGGCCGGATATTTTCGTTCACAGGACCACTAAATACAGCGAGAACGAGCTCGAAGAAATCATCACCTGCCCGCAGACGCCCGTCTACATTGCTCTATGCGGCGGCAGGTTTGCAGGCTACTGCTTCTGTGAAATCAAGGAGATGCCGGCGAAGGAATTATTTGTGCCGTTCAGATATGTATATATAGACGATCTCTGCGTTGACGAAGTTATGCGCGGAAAACATATCGGCTCGGCGCTCTTTGAATATGTGAAAAATGAGGCACGCGCGCTCGGCGCTTATGAAATCACTCTCCACGTCTGGGAGGGCAACGATAAGGCGAAAGCCTTCTATGATAAGCTCGGCTTCACTCCGCAGAGCTATACTATGGAATACAAACTCTGAAAAGAGAGGTATGAATATGAATTACGAAACCGCAAAGCAGAAGGCGAAGGAACTCGTTTCAAAGATGACCGCAGAAGAGAAGATGAGTCAGCTGCTTTATAACGCCCCCGCAGTCGAAAGGCTCGGAATCAGCGAATACAACTGGTGGAACG
>JAFZOE010000015.1 GCA_017552845.1 Clostridia bacterium | reverse complement strand
GGAACCATTGACCTTGTAATCGGCACTCACGCGATTATTCAGGATGATGTTGAATTCCGTAATCTCGGCCTTGCGGTTACCGATGAACAGCACAGATTCGGAGTCGCCCAGCGCGGCAAACTCGGCGCCAAGGGCAAGAATCCTCATATTCTCGTTATGTCCGCCACTCCGATTCCGCGCACGCTTTCGCTGATTATTTACGGCGACCTTGATATAAGCATTCTCGATGAGATGCCCGCGGGCCGTCAGAAGATTGAAACTTTCGCTGTCGGTCCCGATAAACGTGAGAGAGCCTACGCCTATGTCAAGAAGCATCTGCTTCAGGGTTACCAGGGTTATATAGTCTGCCCGCTTGTCGATATCGATGAGGAGGAGGCGGATTCCGAAAGGAAAGCGTCCGTCAATCTCTATAATGAGCTTAAGGATGGCTTTTTCAAGGGCTTCAGACTTGGTCTGCTTTACGGCAGAATGAAAGCCGATGAAAAGCGAGCGGTGATGGCCGATTTCTCTGAGGGCAAAACCGATCTGCTGATTTCCACTACCGTTATCGAAGTCGGCGTCGATGTTCCGAACGCGGTCATAATGGTAATAGAAAACGCCGATTGTTTCGGCCTCTCTCAGTTACATCAGCTCAGGGGCAGAGTCGGCAGAGGAAACGTCAAATCTACCTGTATTCTTATCGCGAGTAATGAGAATTCCGAAGAGAATCAGCGCCTGAAAATCCTCGAATCAACGACCGACGGCTTCAAAATTGCCGATGAGGATTTAAAGCTCCGCGGTCCCGGCGATTTTCTCGGCTCTAGGCAGCACGGTCTGCCGGATCTGAAAATATCAAATATGCTCTCAGACGGCGACACTGTTCGCGAAACGCATTACGCCGCAGAGCAGCTGCTTAAGAATAATCCCGCTCTTGAAGGAGCGGAATATGACGCTCTCAAAAAGAGAGTAAATGAAATGTTCTCACACGGCGTTGTGCTGAACTGATAATAATCCCGGAAAGAGGATAATTATGAGAATTACCGAAATACTGAAATCCGATAAGCCGACAATCTCGTTTGAGGTTTTCCCGCCCAAGACCAGTGACTCTTTTTCGGCGGTCGAAAAAGCTGTTGACGAAATTGCCGCAATGAATCCCTCATATATGAGTGTGACTTACGGCGCGGGAGGAGGAACCAGTCAGTATACTCTTGATATAGCCCGCGAAATAAGCGAAAAATACGGTGTGCCGTCCCTGGCCCATCTTACCTGCGTCTCTTCATCCAGAGAATCGGTAAAGAGCAGGATTGAGGATTTCAAGGCGGCGGGAATTGAGAATGTGCTCGCGCTCAGAGGTGATATTCCCGCCGATAGAATCAATGAGGACAGAAGCGGCTGGGATTATCATCACGCAACCGAGCTTATCGCCGATCTCAAAGAATCGGGCGCGGATTTCTGCATAGGCGGCGCCTGCTATCCTGAGGTTCATCCCGAGAGCTCAAACCGCAGTGAGGATATAATCCACCTCAAGGAAAAGACGGATGCGGGCTGTGAATTTCTCACTACCCAGATGTTCTTTGACAACAGCCTTTTTTACGCCTTCCTTTCGAGAATAAGGGAGGCCGGGATAAATGTTCCGGTAATTCCGGGTATTATGCCTATTACAAATGCAAATCAGGTTGCAAGGGCTGTAAAACTCAGCGGTTCATTTATGCCCCAGCGCTTCAGCAGCATAGTTGACCGTTTCGGCTCTTCACCCGAGGCAATGATGCAGGCAGGCATAGCCTACGCCACCGATCAGATTATCGATCTTTTCGCAAATAACATTAATCATATTCACATTTATTCGATGAATAAGCCTGCGGTTGCCGCGGCAATTATGAGAAACATATCCGAAATCATTAAATAATGGAAAAGTTTTCAATTCAAAAATTTGATACTCCCGAACCGGATAAACGCATGATTAAGTGCTATCTTCGTGATAACGGTAATTCGGAGCAGATTGACACTCTCATTAACGAGTGCGCAGATCTTGCCCGCGAAGTGTTTGACTGCCGCGTCTGCTCCGCTGAGTTTCCGGTTGCAATCTCTGAAAGCACTGTGGATTTTGGCTTCGCTTCGGTTGAAAGCGCATCTCTTGCAAAGCATCTTGCAGGATGTGACAGAGCCGTTATATTCGGCGCTACGGTCGGCCTTGGTATCGACAGACTTATCATGAAATATTCGGGCGTATCGGCGCTCAAAGCCCTATGCCTCGATGCAGCCGGATCGGATATGATAGAAAACGTTTGCGATCTGTTCAATGAAAGAATCAATGCCGAGTATAAGTCAACCGTCTCCCGATTCAGCCCGGGCTACGGTGATCTGCCGATAGAATTCCAGCGCGATATCTTCAACGCGCTTAATCTCAATAAGAATCTCGGAGTATATCTTACCGAAGGAATGCAGATGACTTCGTCAAAATCCGTAACCGCCATCATAGGAGCAAATAATGAAAGTAACTGAATTCATAAAACAGAATATTGTTCTGCTTGACGGCGCAACGGGCTCGCTTATGCAGAAGCTCGGCTTTTCGGCCGGCGTGAGACCTGAGACGGCAAATCTCTCGCACGCCGATATGATTACGGGTATTCACAAGCAGTATTTTGATGCAGGCAGCAACATAGTCAATACGAATACCTTCGGCGCGAATTCTCTGAATTTCACTCACGAAGAACTTGAAGAGATTGTATCTGCCGCGATTTCAAATGTCAGAAAAGCCGCGGAATTATCAACCGGCGCTCAGCAGAAATTCGTCTCCTATGATATGTGACCGAGCGGTAAGCTTCTCAAGCCCTACGGCGATCTTGAATTCGAAAAGGCGGTTGAAATCTTCGCCGAGCAGGCATGCCTTGCCGAGAAATACGGTGCGGATTTGATTTCAATCGAAACTATGAACGACGGCTACGAGACAAAAGCCGCCCTCCTCGCTGTCAAAGAAAACTGCTCTCTGCCCGTCTTTGTAACAAATGCTTATAATGACGATGAGCGTCTTCTGACAGGAGCTTCTCCCGAGGCTATGGTCGCTATGCTCGAGGGCCTCGGTGCGGATGCCATAGGTCTCAACTGCTCTTACGGTCCCGATAAGCTGATGGGCGTAATCAGAAGAATTTCGGCAGTGGCTAGCGTTCCAGTAATATTCAAACCGAACGCGGGTATTCCATGCGTCAGAGACGGTAAAACAGTTTATGATATTTCCCCCGATACATTTGCTCAATATGTGCTTGAAGCAGTCGATTCGGGCGTGAACATAATCGGCGGTTGCTGCGGCACCTCACCGGAATATATAGAAAAACTCAGAAACGGCATTGAGAATAAAACAAGAATTGACGAAACGGAAAAGAATCTGACTGTCGTATCGTCATATTCTCATTCCGTTGTATTCGGAGAAAGACCGCTGATTATCGGCGAGAGACTCAATCCCACCGGCAAAAAGCTGATAAAGCAGGCGCTTCTCGATAAGAATTCCGATTACCTTCTCAAAGAGGGCAGAAGCCAGCAGGAGGCCGGAGCCGATATCCTCGATGTCAACTGCGGTATGCCCGGCATCGATGAGCGAGAAATGCTGACCGATACGGTTTATAAACTGCAGGCGGTCTGTGATCTGCCTCTGCAGATAGATACATCAGATTTCTCCGCTATGGAGAGCGCGCTCAGAATTTATAACGGCAAACCCGTGATAAATTCGGTAAACGGCAAGCAAGAGGTTATGGAAAACGTATTTCCTCTCGCGAAAAAATACGGCGGCGTGATTGTTGCTCTGACTCTCGACGAGAGCGGTATTCCCGAAACGCCCGAAGGCAGGCTCGAAATCGCTCTGCGAATACTTGAAACAGCTAAAGAATACGGAATCGGCAAAAAAGACATTATCTTTGATCCGCTCACTCTGACTGTCGGCACCGATTCAACCGCCGCGCAGGTTACTCTTGAATCCGTGCGTCTGATAACCGAAAAGACAGGCTGTAATACCGTGCTCGGCGTTTCAAACGTCTCATTCGGTCTGCCCGGCAGAGGTGTTATAAATTCCGCGTTTTTCATACTCGCCATGCAGTGCGGTCTCTCATCCGCAATCATAAATCCGCTTTCTCCGGAAATGATGGGTGCATACCGCTCGTATCTTGCGCTCAGAGGAATTGATAAATCCTGCCTCGACTATATTTCTTATGTCAAATCAAGAGAAGGGGAGCAGACAGCTCAGACCGCCAAAACTCAGGAGGGCGATACTCTTGAGAAGGCTGTCATCGAAGGCAGAAAAGAAGCTGCTGCTCTCATTACAAAAGAGCTTCTTAAAGAGATAGCTCCGCTTGATATCATTTCTGAAAAGATTATTCCCTCGCTCGATATCGTCGGCAAGAATTTTGAGAGCAAAAAGGCGTTTCTTCCCGAGCTCCTTCTCAGTGCCGAAGCGGCAAAGTCGAGCTTTGAAGTGATTAAAGAGAATTATACATCGGGTGCGGGAGGCGGCAGATTCACCGTTATTCTCGCTACCGTAAAGGGAGATATCCACGATATCGGCAAGAATATAGTAAAACTTCTGCTTGAAAATTACGGCTATAAAGTTATAGATCTCGGCAAGGATGTTCCCGCAGAAGATGTGCTGAAAGCCGCGAAGGAGAATTCCGCAAGGGTTGTCGGCCTGAGCGCTCTTATGACTACCACTCTCCCGTCAATGGAAGAGACGGTCGCCCTTGTAAAGAAAGAATTACCCGACTGCATTGTGGTTGTCGGCGGTGCAGTGCTGACAGCCGAATATGCAGAGAAAATCCATGCGGACGCCTATTGCTCGGATGCTATGGAAACCGTAAGATACTTAGAGGAAATTGAATGATTGAATTAAAGAAGATTGAACTTTCCGATTATTCGCTTATCAAAGGATATTTTGACCGTTTCCCGTCGCAGAGCTGTGACAGGACTGCCGGCGCTATCGTAATGTTGCGCGATTATTTCAATTATCATTATGCGCTTGCCGGCGATAATCTGGTTATTGTTTCCCCCGGCGAAGAGCATACTTATTTCTACTATCCCGTCGGCGATAATCCCGAAATGATGCTCGATGAAATCGATGCTTACTGCGACGCGGAAGGAATCAAACCCGTTTTCGCCTCATTATCAGCAGAGGAGAATGAGCTCCTGCTGAAAAGTTATCCCGGCGCTGAAAGTGAAGCCGAAAGAGACTGGTTTGATTATATCTACGATTATGAATCCCTGACCTCGCTTGTCGGTAAAAAACACGCGCATCAGAGAAATCAGATTCACAAATTTGAACACGACAATCCCAGCTATGTGTTTGAGTCGATTACTCCGGAAAGCATTCCCGAAATCAAGGAATTCAACCGTAATTTCAAATTTCACGCCGAGAAGGAATCCGGCAGCGCCGAGCGTGAGCTCGCCATGTGCCTCGAGGTGCTGGATAATTATGAAACATATAATCAGCAGGGAGCACTGCTTCGTGTTGACGGCAAAGTCGTCGGATACACAATAGGCGAAATATCGGGCGAAACGCTCTTTGTCCATATTGAAAAAGCAGATACCTCTTACAGAGGCGTTTACCAGTTGCTTTCCAATCTCTTCCTTAAACAAATGGCCGATAAGGGAATCAGATTTGTCAATCGTGAAGAGGATTGCGGAGATCCCGGTTTAAGGCAGTCAAAAATGTCTTATGCTCCGCTGTTCCTTCTTGAGAAATACACATTATCCGTTTTATGAAAAAGCAAGTTAACATAAAGAAAGGTGATTGAAATGTCAGAAATCTGCAAATACCCGATTATTCTTGTTCACGGTCTTTTCGGCTGGGGCGATGATGAGGGCCTCAATGACCGTCTGCCTTACTGGGGCGCGAACACCTGCAATATCAAGCAGCACTATACCGAGCAGGGATATAAGATTTTTGCAGCCTCGGTCGGCCCTGTTTCCTCTGCCTGGGACAGAGCCTGCGAGCTCTATGCCCGTATAGTCGGCGGCCCTGTTGACTACGGCAAGGTTCATTCCGAAAACGCCCAGCACAGGCGCTTCGGCAGATACTATAACGAGCCGCTTGTCGAGAAATGGGATAAGGATCATAAGGTTCATCTTGTCGGCCATTCCTTCGGCGGAAATACCGTGAGAATGCTTGCTCATCTTCTGACCTACGGCGATCCCGATGAGGTCGCCGCGAATCCCGATGACTGCTCGGAGCTCTTCAAGGGCGGCCACGAGGATCTGATCGGCTCAATCGTCACCATATGCGCTCCGCATAACGGCACAACTCTTTTCAAGGCTGTTGACAGATTCAAGATTCTGCCGCTTATGAAGGTTGTTGTCTATAACTATATGGGTCTTATGGGCAGATCTCCCGCAGAGGGCACGATTTTTGATTTCCACCTTGAACAGTATGGTATGAGCGACACTCCCGGTCAGAGAGACGCTTTCCCGCTTCGCAGGGCGAGAAAAATGTATGCCAAAAATAAAGATAATGCGGAATATGATTTCATGCCTCACGGCGCAAAGCAGATGAATGATTATATTGAAATCAGTCCGAACACCTATTATTTCTCTTATTCCTACAACGCCGTTTCAATCAATTTCAACGGCAGACATCATATTCCCTGGGATACGGATTTCAAGTTTCTTGCTTTCACCTCGTCATTTATTTTGATTTACAATCATTTCTTCAGACCGCCCGGAGATTATACATTCAATGATTACGCGAATGACGGTCTCGTTGATCTTCCCTCAGCTATGTTCCCGAAGGATGAGCCGTATAAATACTATGATGAAAAAGATATCAGACCTGGCGTCTGGAATGTAATGAAAACCCGTCAGGGCGATCACGGCACACCTATAGGTCTCTTTGCACCCGTTGAAGAAACTTTCGAGCTCTATGACAGTATGTTTGAAATGCTCCGCGGTATCGAAAAGAGATTTGAATCTCCCGCAAAAGAGCTTCCCGCTGCCGAAGAAGAACCAAAGCCCGCAAAGAAAGCGCCTGTAAAGAAAACCGCTGCAAAGAAAGCCCCGGCAAAGAAGGCTCAGCCCAAGACTGTCGAAAAGGCAGAGAAGGCCGCTGAAAAAGCCGAAAAAGCAGTCAAGGCAGTTAAATCCGCCAAAGCCGCGCCCGCAAAGAAGAAAAAGGCGCCTGAAAAGGCCGAATAGTATTACACCGAAGCAAAAACTCATAAAGGCGGTGAATTATGAAAAAGAAAAATAAGTTACCCGGAGGGACCTGGTTTTTCGGCATCCTCGCGATAATATGCCTGCTTTGGGGCGGCTACAAGCTCCCTCAGGAGAGCGGCGATGCGATTGTCAAAAACGCAGTTGTCATTGAAAACGGCACTACCACTGCCGCAAACGACGAAAAGATCGTTTTTGCCTCGGGTAAACCCGTGATAAAAGAGAGTCCGAAAGATCCTGTTACAGGCGTCTCGGTTGACGGTTACATTCTCGTCAGGGATGTCGAGATGTATCAGTATTATATCGATGATGATACTGTTTATAAAGATTTCATCTCCGAGCAGAGAAAGGATATAGCGGGCAGGGGAGGAGAAACCTATACGAACCCCGATTTCCCCGCCGATTTAAGCGCCGCTGTCATCTGCGCCGATGTATATATTGACGGCGGAAACCTCAGACTCGGCGAGGATTATCTCTGCACATTTAATGAATCAAACTATAAGTATTTCAATTATTCCCATGATCTTGCCGATATTGATAATTCGGTGAAAATCGATGGCTATACTTACGCCACAGGCTGGTATTATTCAGGCTCAACCTCAGATTATCAGCTCGGCGATATCAGAATCAGATATAAGTATCTGCCTGCCTCTTCGCTAACAGAAATCTCTGCCGTCGGCCTTCAGAACGGCACAACCTTAGGCGGCATTTCAAATGCCGAAAAGGCGTTTATGACCGATAAAACCTGCTCAGTTCAGGAAATGAGCGAAATCATAAGCGGCAATAATCATTCCGTGGCTGTATTTCTCCTTTTCCTTGCG
>JAFZOE010000089.1 GCA_017552845.1 Clostridia bacterium | reverse complement strand
TGTTACTGTGATTTTACAGAAGGTTCCTAGCCTTTTGATGTATTCTGCACATGCGTCTCTGAGATACTGCTCTTTGAGTTTACCTATGCAGATCAGATTGATATTTATCATATTAACCTCAGAATTTGATTGGTTCGTTATAATCTCCGGCAACAGTAAGGGTGAAATCCCTATCGATTTCAAAACCTTTTTCGGTTAAAGCGCATTTTGTTGTCTCATAAGCCAGAGAGGGAATATTATTTTCTTTACTGAGATGACCGAGAACAAGTCGAGTTGTTCCGGAATTTATTAGCTCGCAGGCGAATTCGGAGCAGCTGTCATTTGAAAGATGGCCGACATCCGAAAGAATTCTTTGCTTTAATGGGAATGGATAAGATCCCATTTTCAGCATGTTTATATCATGATTGGATTCAAGAAGGACGAGATCGCAACCGGACAGCGCATTTCTTTCTTCATCGGTTACTATGCCTGTATCCGTTGCTACTGCTATTCTTTTACCGTCGGCGGTATTTACCGTAAAACCCGTCGGCTCATTAGCGTCGTGTGAAATAGCGAAAGGTCTTATAAACATTCCGCAACATTCGGTTCCGCATTCGGGAATAATATAAGCATCAACAGGCGATTTGAAAACTCCGCTTTTATCCATTCCGATCAATGTGCCCTCTGAAGCAAATACGGGTATATGATAACGGGATGCGAAGACGCGGACACCGTTAATATGATCTGAGTGCTCATGAGTAATAAAAATACCTTTAATCATTTCCAGGGCATAATCAAACATTCTCAACGCTTCTTCTGTTTTCTTTGCGCTGACGCCGACGTCAATCAATATTCCGCCCGATGAGCCGCCTATATATGTGCAGTTTCCGCTGCTCGATGAAAACAAAGAACAAAATTCCGCCATAATTATTCCTTTATCAAAGGAAGCCGCCCCGCCGGAGCAGCTTCCGATTATTATAATTAACCAGCATCGGTGATATCGAGAGGATCAACACAGTAAACCATGCGTATATCTCCGCCGATATTACTTATCTTTTCAACAACGTTTTCATATCCTCTGCGGATATGGCTTATTTCTTCTATTTCCGTCCTGCCCTGAGCGGCAAGGCCTGCGATTATCATTGCGGCACCGGCTCTCAGATCATCAGCTCTTACAGGAGCACCTTTAAGAGCTTCAACACCGTGAATCATAGCAATCTGACCGTCGACATTGATCTTGGCGCCCATCCTTATTAACTGCTCGGTGTAACGGAAGCGGTTGCTCCAAATACTTTCTGATATAAGACTCGTTCCGTCGGCGAGAGCGAGCAGGACCGCGATCTGCGGCTGCATATCGGTCGGAAAGCCCGGATGAGGCATTGTTTTAATATTGCACTTGCCAGGCCTTGTATCCATAGAAACGCGGACAGCTTCATCGTATTCTTCAACGGTTGCTCCGCATTCAACAAGCTTCGTCGAAATGGATTCAAGGTGCTTGGGAATTACATTCTTGATAAGCAGATTTCCCTTTGTGGCCGCAGCGGCTACCATAAAAGTTCCGGCTTCAATCTGATCGGGAATAATTGAATAAGTGCAGCCGTGGAGATTCTCTACGCCTCGAATTTTAATAACGTCAGTTCCTGCACCTCTGATATCTG
>JAFZOE010000088.1 GCA_017552845.1 Clostridia bacterium | reverse complement strand
GCTGCAAACAGCATAGTGACAACGCTCTTTCAAGTCGCGACGATATTCACCTACGCTTCGAGCGGAGCCGCCTGCGTGCTGATTGCAAAAACAATCGGCGAAGGAGAGACGATGGAAACAATAAAAAAGCGAAGCAACGGCCTTCAGTTGCTCTTTGTTGCAATCGGAATTGCCTCAAGCGTGATACTTGTCGCCTGCAAATCACTGATAATCGGTTTCTACGACGCGACTCCTGCAACAGTTCATTTCACTGACATTTTCACCTGGATACTTGCTGTAACAATAATCGGAACATCCTATGAAGCACCCACACTCTGCGGAATCGTTTCGGGAGGGGGAGACACATCGTTTGTCCTGAGAAACGACATAATCTTCATGTGGCTTATAGTCCTGCCCGCTTCCGCGCTGAGCGCTTTCGTATTCAAATTTCCGGTGCCCGTAACTTTCGCCTGCCTCAAAGCAGACCAGGTCCTCAAATGCGTCGTCGCATTCTTCAAGGCAAGGAGCATGAACTGGGTAAAAAGAATAGATAAAAAGGTTTAAGATAATCAACTTGCAGAGTATAACACTCTGCAAGTTTTTTTTACATATCATCGGTTTCGTCAAGTAAAACCGCGTGGGCGCAGCGGATGCCGTCAACGGCGGCTGAAACTATACCGCCTGCATAACCCGCGCCCTCTCCGCAGGGATAAACTCCGCGGATATTTGATTGATATATATCATTTCTGAGAATTCGCACGGGCGATGATGACCGCGTTTCAGGAGCTGTCAGCACAGCGTCGGGAAGCGCGAAACCGCTGAGCATCTTATCCATTTTAATAATTGCCGAAGCCATCGTATCCGTTATTTTTTCAGGCAGAATATCTCTAATATTGCCTGGAACTACGCCTGTCGGGCATGTGGGTTTTACAAATGAGAGCTTCGTGCTCTTTTTATCCGCGAGAAAATCGCCGACAAGCTGACACGGCGCGGAATAGTCGCCGCCCGCCGCCTCAAAAGCTTTGCTCTCTATCTTTCTCTGGATCTCAATTCCGGCGAGCGGATGGTCGCTGCCGAAATTCTCGGGCTCGATACCGACGAGCAGCGCTGAATTGGAGTTTTCACCGTCGCGGGCATATTCGCTCATACCGTTGACTACAACTCTGTTTTCCTCACTCGAGGCGCAAACGACCGTTCCTCCGGGGCACATACAGAAGGTGTAGGCTCCCCTGCCGTGCTCGGGATGGCACGCCATTTTATAAACAGCCGCGCCGAGCTTGGGATTGCCCGCGCTGTCGCCGAACTGAGCTTTGTCAATCAGCTCTCTCGGATGCTCAATACGAACTCCCATGCTGAATGGTTTCTGAATTATATCAAATCCGTGATTATAGAGCATTTCAACCGTATCGCGAGCCGAGTGCCCGATACAGAGCAAAACGGTGTCGGTCTCAAAATCGGTTTTGCCGTTTTCATTTTCAAAAGTTACGCCCTGAACGGACTTGTTAGCTATTATTATATCGGTGAGGCGGGTGTTGAATTTAACCTCTCCGCCGAGTGAAATAATCTCCTCGCGTATTGATTTAACCACAGAGCCGAGGCGGTCGGTGCCGATATGAGGAGTGGCGGAATATGCGATTTCTTCAGGAGCCCCGTGATTAATGAGCTCTTCAATAACTTTGGTTATGAATGGATCTTTTATGCCAGTAGTGAGCTTGCCGTCCGAAAATGTGCCGGCTCCGCCCTCGCCGAACTGGACGTTACTCTGAGAATTGAGTTTTCGCGTCTGCCAGAAATCTTTTACCTGAGCCGTGCGGGTTTCGACATCGGCTCCCCTCTCAATTATAAGGGGCTTCAGCCCTTCTCTCGCAAGTATAAGGCCTGCAGTGAATCCCGCAGGGCCGAAGCCGACAATAACGGGCCGCAGGTCGCTTCTGCGCCTGTTTTCAGGTTTTTCATAGGGCTTGATTTCATAT
>JAFZOE010000087.1 GCA_017552845.1 Clostridia bacterium | reverse complement strand
TTATCCGCGATATCGTCGCTGTTTTCGGGCTCGTTCCATATTTCCCAGTATTCGATGCCGTAATTGAAACCGTCCGCCCAGCCTTCATTATAGTGGAGAATAACATGCTCGCAGATCTGCGACCATTTTGTATAGTCGGCAGGGGGCATAAGATGTTCACGTTCCGTAACGGGGTTGCTCCAGCATATTCCGAGGCGGAAGAAAGGCTCCATACCCGTATCGACGATTGATGCAATTACATCGTCGCATTCGGTAAAGCTATATGAGCTTTCGTCGTTTACATCCTTTGAAAAATCGGGGAAAATGCGGTGAATATCGGTGCAGTTTATATCGTGAGTTCTGCACGAGGTCATATTTGCCTCGGTGAAAAGGCTGTTCACTTCGCTGTCAATTACATATTCGGGCATCCTGCCGATATTGTGAACCGGTCTGATTTCGTCAACAATATTATCGAAATCAATCCTGATTACATCCGGCGTAAACAGCGTCTGCGAAAAAGCGGTCAGGAATGCGAGAATTGCCGTAAAAACGGCGGTTACTTTCTGAATCATAAAATCGCTCTCCCCAATTTTTTAAATATAAGTTCATCCCTGCGGATTCATCATCGTGATAAGCGCCATGAGCACCATAGCGGAATCAAAGCAGTAGAGCGGATAGGCTCGGTCGGGATTAACGCGCTGGCCGTAGTAATAAAGATAGGTGTTTACCCTTTCGGTGTCGCCCATTTTCGCTCCCGCGAGAGCAAGTGCTCCCCAGTAAAACACCTCTACTCCGCTGCGGACATATTCCATTGATTCCCATTTCCAGCTGCTGCAGAAATTCTCATAGACGAGCTTTGCCTCGGGGCTGTCCGGTGAAATCAGATCCCACAGCACGGGATAAACCTGCGCGGCGGCATCGGGATAAAAATTATCCCAGGAGAAAAGCGGGTCATAATCAAGCAGGCCGAACGGCCCGAAAATAACTTTCTGATAGGTAAATCTGCCGTCGCGATACCAGTCTTTCATAAACCGCGTGCGGTAAACATCCGCGGCTTTGGCGGCTTTCTTCTGCAACTCCGTGTCACCGATTGCGGCGCCGATTTTCTCTGCCGCACAGACTCCTGCATAGACCTCGCAGTTATCCATAAGATACAGATGAAGGTCCGAGGGCTTGGCAAAGGTGTAGCCGAAAACCCTTGTGGCATATATTACATTAAGCAGAGTTCTGATTTCGGCGGCGTGCTCCCTGAGAAGCGTTGTGTCGCCGTAGTGCTCGGCGTAATCCCACAGCAGGCGGAGGAAAAACGCGCTGTATGAATCGGTGGAATCATATTTGCCTGTCGATTCCTCGGAAACGATTTCACCGTTTTTCATGGTGATTGTGTAATCATAAATCGTGCCGGGGATAATATTGTCGTTTTTAGTGTTCAGATGAGCAAAATACCATTCGATAAACCGCTTTATTCTCTCTCCCGCTTCGGGCGAGCCGTCATAGGCGGTCAGCGCGATGGCGGCAAAGGCGGAAAAATACGGGTTGACCGTAACCTCGCCGTTATCGCGGTAATAAAAAGCTATCGCTCCGTTCGGAAGCTGCTGTTTCCACAGCCAGTCCGCCTCTTCGGCGGCAAGCGCAGCGTAATCGGGCTGAGGAATATTGACGGGTTCGGGGTCGTCAACAACCGGCCGCTGAGGATTCAGCGACAGTCCGAGCAGGGTAAGCAGCGAAAGAAACGCCGCCGTTATTCTCTGAAAAATCTGCTGCATACATATTCCTTCCTTATGTTCTGAAAGGTGTAAACGATACAAAAACGCTTATGGATATAGTCAAGTTTATTTAAATAATTATAACCCGAAACAATGCGGGCGGTCAATAGATTTTACAGAGTTTCGGCCGTGCAATTCTTCTGCCTTATCTCCATTTTTGAGCTTAAAAATCGGGAATCCGCCTTTGCCCGGTGTGCAATAATTGCACGCCGCTGTTGACTTGAATGTGCAAATATGCTATGTTTTATCTGACAAAATTTATATTAAAAGTTTTATTGTCTTATTGTGAAGATTTTATTGTGAAGATTAGAAATACAGAAGGAGAGTTTTGATTGAAAATGCTAAGCGGCTACAATCCAGCAACGGAATACACGGTACGGCTTACAGAGATTTCATACGAGAAAAATTTGTCATACGATACAGAGCGGGCGATAGCAGACCAAGTGATTTCAAAACCGGAAGAGGAATGGGAAGCAATCGCGAAACAGCTTTACAAAATTGTATTAGAAAGCAATACAGAACAGGAAATTTTGAATAAAATTGAAGAAATGAACTCATCCGGAATCAGGTGATATTATGAAAAAAATATGCGGAAGCTGCGGATACAAAACAGAAGAAAAGGATCTGAAGTGCCCGATATGCGGAGGGATGCTTTTCCCTTCCGGCGGTGAGGAGGAAGTATGCGATCCCCGCGCCGAAAGAGAATGGAACGGCGGGTATCATAACGATTTCGAAGAGGGCAGGAAAACAGGCGAATACTGCGATCCCGCGCTTGAAAAATACACAAACGGCGGCGGGCATTATCACGGAACGGAAAGAACTTCGTCCGCTCAGCAGACCGTGTTTTCGGATGATACGGAGATACCGCCGCAGGCCGCGATTATAGTCTCGATACTGATTTCGCTGTTTTTTCCGGTGGTCGGTCCGCTGATTATCCTGAAGCTCACAAAGGGAAAGGACAGCGAAGCGGCAAAGCTCGCAAGACGGGCGGCGATTTTGGTCCTGGTGAGCAGCATTATCGTTATCGTGGCGAGGTTCGGTATCGGTTATTTCGATATGTTTTAATTAGCGGTTGAAAAGTTCTATTTTCTATATTATAATATTAAGGCTGATTCAAGCGAAAATAAAAGGGTTTTATATAAAGAGGTATATAACGGATGAGGAGAATGATTTTCAGAATATCGGCAATATGCGCGGCGGCCGTGCTGCTCGTGAGCATAGTGCTGCCCGTCGCGTTTACAGCGGACGGCGATGCGGTTGCCGATGTCACAGCTCAGCTTGAGGCGATTGACACGCTTCAGCAGATGCAGAATAAAAGAGCAACCTACACCGTTTCAAAAAACTGGGATGCTTCCGATCCCGATATCGTTGCGGAGCATACGCAGGCGAGAAACGGCTATGAAACTTATGTAGCCGAAATGTTTGCCGCGCGCCTTGCCGCGAAGCAGGCTTATGAAGCGCTGAGCGCAAGCGAAAAAGCGCAGATTCCCGCCGATCTTGTTGCGAAACTCGATGATAATCTTCCGACTGTTTATATTTTCAATAAGCAGGCTACCATCACGCAGAGATTTGATGAATACTGCTACGAAGTTATTTTCCCTAAAAATCTTGTCTATGAAATGTGCACTCATTTTTCGCCGGGACTCGATATGCCCGCGACGATAATTGTCACAAATACCGCGGAGCTTGATACGACCAACTGGGTGCCCGACGGCCCCTATGAATACGGAACGAACAATTACAATCTCACATATTGCTGCGACCTTGAGGTCAATCCCGTTGACAAAACGCACTATAAGCTTGTCAATCTTGAGGACGGATCGCATTACAGCACGAGCGCCGCAAAGCATATCCGCTCGATAGTCGAAAACGCGTATCCCTTCGTCTCTGTTGACGAAATGAAAACCAACCTCAAAGGCCTCGGCCTGGACGATGATTTTGTTGATTCTCTCAACAGAAGCGATATTATCTGCGCAGTTCAGATGGCGATCTGGGCATATTCGAATATGAGCAAGGAAAAAATCGATCAGTGTGTATTTTACGGCGGTTCGCTTGATATGTCGAAGGTCCCCGGCATCATGACGCCGATTCATAATTACAATAACGAGCTCTGGGACTGGTGGAGCACGGCGACAAAACGCCTGACCTTCAGCGATGCCTCCTCCTATAAAGTCAATAATCTGGTTTATTTCCTCTTCAATCTTCCCGGCAAGGATGCCGACGAAGAGCAGTTGATTATCACCGATGTCGAAGTCGCCCGCGCCGAGCTCAGACCGGGCAGTCAGGATACCTATGATGTCGGCATTTATGTCAATCTCAACGGTAATGTCGAAGCGGATGACGATATTCAAATCAAGGTCAGAAGCGGACACGATGACGGGCAGGGCAACTTCATCACAACAGATTCCTTTACCTTCAGCGCCGATACAAGGAACAGATATCCTCTGACCGTAACCGCAAAAGAGGGCGACACGGTCACGGTGGAAACAAGCGGAATCCAGAATGTTGCCAGGGGAGTTTATCTCTATGAGCCCGAAGGCGGCAAAGAGGTTTCCCAGACGCTGGTCGGCGTTACCGACGGCCCCGTGAGAATAGGAGCAAAGCAGGCCTTCACATTCAGCGGCTCCATTGATAAAGGCTTGAGAATTTTCAAGACTTCCAATGAAGACGGCACTCCGATTCCGGATATTACTTTTGATATTTACCGCGCTGACGGCGCAGTGAACGATGAGCCGACCGAAGAGGAGATTGCGGCGTATTCAACCGCCGCAAACAAAGTCGGCAGCATTGTTACCGATGATACCGGCTACGGCGCTCTCGAGCTTGAAGACGGCCGCTATCTTGTCTGCGAGCAGGCAAATCCGGAGAAGGTCAAGGAGCCTGCCGCGCCTTTCTATATCACCGTTCCGATGCCCACGCAGGGCTCGGACGGAGGATTTACCGATATCGTTTCGGTTTATCCCAAGAATACACCGGCGGAGCCCGATGACACAATTCCGGATCTTGTGATTCCCGATAACGTTTCCGGCACATTTTCAATTATAAAACACAGAGACGGCGATGAATCCGCTCTGCTAAAAGGGGCAGAATTCAAGGTTTACCGCCCCGCGAACGCAGATGATACCGAAACGGTTACTCTTACTCGCGAAGGCGTGAATTATACGGCCGTTCCCGTGAGTGTGAGCGGCGAAGAGCTTGTTCTGAGGAGCGGCGAAGACGGAAGCGCGTCATCGCCTGCCCTGCCCTGCGGTATCTATTATCTTCAGGAGATCAAGGCTCCCTCAGGTTATCATAAATCAAGCGATATGTTTACGGTCACGGTAGTCCAGAATCTGACCGATACTCCGCCTCAGACACTCAAAATTCCGAATTCATCGTCGAGCCTGCTGCCCGAAACCGGCGGCATCGGCACATATATTTTCATTGCTGCAGGCGTGGTGCTGATGGTTGTCTCCGCCTTCCTGATGCTCCGCAAGAAAAAAGATAAATAGTCTGAATTGAATCTCCCCGGATACCTGCCGGGGAGATTATCTTTTTGCGGATACCTCAGGTAAAAATCATCCCCGCCGACTTTTTTATAAAAAAATATTGTATAGTATATATTCAATATGATATTATATTCTCAGTATAATATAAGACAGGTAAAAATATGACCACTTTACAGTATGTGCATTTTTCAATAGAAATATGGGGAGCGCTCTTCTGCCTGATTTCGGCTGTCTCGATTTACATCACGAGGCATTTCGACAGGAAGGGCGCGTATAAGCTTATCATCCTGCTGCTGGGCGCAATGATGCTGATGATAAGCGACTCGCTCGCGTGGATATTCAGGGGAAATCCGTCGCAGGCCGGCTACTTTTTAGTCAGGATATCGAATTTCTGCGCTTTCTTTTTCGGCTTTCTCATCATGCCGCTTGTCGCGGATTATGTCTCCCATATCATTTCAATCCGCTCTGGTATTACGGGCCTTTACTGGAAATATATCGAATGGGTGCTGTTTATTATCGGCTCGGTTGTGCTTATAATCAATGTATTCCGCCCGTTCATTTATACCTTTGATGAGAGAAACACCTATTTCCGCCTTGCCTACGGTATGATTCCCGGAGCCATCGCATTTGTCGGAATCGTGATTACGCTCGGCGTCGTGATCGAATATATCAGCTATATGAATAATTTCGAGAAGGTCGCTATCATCATGTTCCTCGTGCTGCCGAATATCGCGGTAATTATCCAGACCCTGCGATACGGCATAGCGTTCACCAATCTCGCTCTCGTCTTTTCCTCGCTGCTTCTCTTCGTCTCCTATGAATTCAATTATATGAAATATAATGTGGATAAGGAAAAGATGATGGCCGAGGAGAGAATCCGCCTGATAAATCAGCAGGTTCAGCCGCATTTCATTTTCAACACGCTCTCGGTCATAAGGCATCTTTGCAAGAAGGCGCCGGATGAGGCGGCGGAAGCAATAAATGAATTTTCGGGTTATCTGCGAAACTGCACTGATTTCTTCAACGAGACCGAATGTATCCCCGCGGAGCGCGAGCTTGACCTTGTGAAGCACTATATCTATCTCGAGCAGAAGCGCTTCGGCAAAAGTATTGAGGTTGAATACGATATAGAGGATGAGGATTTTGACATCCCGCCCTTCGCTATTCAGACGAGCGTTGAAAACGCGATAAAACACGGCCTTCGCGCGCAGAATAAAACCGACGGCAGAATCAAAGTTTCCACCCGTTTTGACGGCAATCAGCATATAATAGTGATTGAGGATAACGGCGCCGGTTTTGATACCTCAATACTGGATGACCCCGGCTTCAAGAACCATGTCGGAATAAAGAATACGACCGAGAGGCTGCGCCTTATGTGCAAGGGCACAATGGATGTCAGCAGCGAGCCCGGAAAGGGCACGAAGGTCACGATTAAAATCCCGAAGGAACAGTGAATATGAAGATACTTATAGTTGACGACGAGGAATACCTCAGAGAGGATCTGAAGGACGCTCTCGAGAGAGTGGCTCCGGGCAACGAATATTTTTTCGCTTCCGAATACAATTCCGCGATGAAGCTCATAGAGAAAAGCGCATTTGACATCGCCTTTCTCGATATTCAGATGCCGGGCAAAAACGGGCTGGCCCTCGCGGAAATAATCAAGAAGAAATGCCCGAAAATGAATATAGTCATGGTCACGGCTTACAGCGAATACGCGCTTGACGCATTGAAACTATTTGTCAGCGGCTATATCCTGAAACCCGTGATGGATAAGGATCTCAAAGCCGTGCTCGACAATCTGCGCACCCCCGTTGAGACAGGCGAAAAGCAGAAACTTACGGTAAAATGCTTCGGCAATTTCGAGGTTTTTGCGGACGGCAAACCGATGGCTTTCAAGCGTCAGAGAGAGAAGGAAATGCTCGCCTATCTGATATGCCTCAAAGGCGCGAGCGCGAGCAGAAATGAAATCTGCGCCGTCATATTCGGGGACAGCATGACCCCCGAAAAGGCAATCCTCAATTTCAAAACGATTTTCTCATCCCTGAGAAATGATTTGACAAGACACGGATTTGAGGATATACTGATACATAACAGCAATTCCTACGCGATTGACACCAATCTCATAAAATGCGATTATTATGATTATCTCACCGGCACTGCCGGCGGAGCTGACAGCTACCACGGCGAATTCATGAATCAATACAGCTGGGCAGAAGAATACATTTATTCTCTTGAAAACTATTGAGGGGTGAGAATATGAAAAAGAAAGTTCTCTGTATAATAATGGTTGCTGTTCTCGCGGCAGGTATTGCGGCGGTCATCGTCCTCAAAAACAAGACCGTAAAAAACGATAAAGTCAAGGAATACGGCGATATCGAGCAGGCGATTGAAGCGGCGGACTTCGACCTCGATTATACCGACCGTCTCGCGGGTGTTCCCGCCACGGGCTACAGCTCAAACAGCAGCACTATCGAGATCACCTACGGCGGCGCGGGCTTCATCAGAAAGACTCTCGGCGTTGCCGATAACAGCGACAGCAGATCCGATCTTACCGAAAAAGACGAGCAGACCATCAACGGCTATAACGTCAAGCTCAGCGGTAAGGACGGCAAATTCTACCTCGCCACCTGGGAATACAACAGCTTCGCCTATACCGTTTCAATCAACGATTCGCAAGAGGGCGTGAGCCTCGAAGAAATGACCGATTATATCAATTCGATCAGATAAGGTGATATTATGAAAAGAATAATTGCTTTGCTGCTCGGGGTCTTAATCCTGCTCGGCGCATTTGCCGGATGCGGCAAAAAGAAGGATAAAGAGGAATCGGTTATCGATCAAGAGGACAGAATTGCCCCGTCGGAAACAATTCCGCCCGAAAAAATGAAGACGGACGACGACTTCTTCGGAACATATAAGAATGACGATTACACATTGACGATCGAAGCGGGCGAGGGCGGCCTGATGGTTTTCAGAATCAGGAGCAAGACGCTGGAAAGAACCTGCACGGAATGGACTTTCAGCGGCTATTACAGCGAGGAAAGCAGTCTTGTGAATTATACCGGCGCCGTCAAAGACCTGATTACTTTTGACAAGACGGGAAAAGAGAAAACCCGCGAAACAGAATATGACAACGGTGCGGGCAGGATAATTTTCAAAGATACAAAGCACCTCACCTGGAAGAGCAGCTCGGATGATCTTGTCGGCAGCGGCGAATTTGAGCGCATAAAGTAAATTGAATATAAAAATAAAGTCCGCAGATTCAATTGAATCTGCGGACTTTTTCGCATTGTTTTTAATATGAAAGCGTGAATTTCAGAGTGCCGACCTTCATCTTTTCATCGACGAAGCCGCCTGTGATTTCGCCCGCAGGCTTTACGCTGTTGTCGCTTCTCTGGGCGAATATTGTCACGCGGTTGTCGAGCGCGCACTCATTGTCATAGGAGTATGATATTGTTCCCGCGTTGGGATTTGCGGGGGCGCTGTTGTCGCTGAACATAACATATTCCCATTTGTATACGGAACCGCCGGAACTATCCGTCCCCGCAAGGGAGGTGTTATAAGGAACCCTGTCGTAATTTGACATGCCTATTTCCTTATAGTAGCCGGTGAATACCTCTGCGGGCAGAAGAGTGTTGGCGCCGTTTTTGTTGTTATAGGTTCTTGACCAATACGGGCAGCAGTAATACATATATATTTCGTCGCCCTTGCCGTCAGTAAGATCCTGCTTGGAAACGGGATAATAATAAACTCTGTCTTTGCTGACGAATCCTTCGGGCCTGAACGCTTCGCCCCTTGTGATGAGGATATCATAGACCGCCTCGTCGAGAGCTTTGTCGGTAGCGTCTTTTATCGCCTTTTCGGTTGCCTTGGAATTGATGGAGTCCCAATCTACGTGGCTTGAGCGGAAGCCCATATAGATGCTGTTTCCTTCAATGCCGGTATTGAGATCCATATCTATACATTCGAAGCAGCCCTGCGAGAGCAGATCGCACAGCGCGGCGCGTTTGTTGCTGCCTTTTCCTATATAGAGCTTGGTGAATATATTGCGGTGCTCCTTGTCATATTTCAGATGGATGAAATTGGTCTGATTCGGGTTTCCGTAGGGAGCGTCGTGGAGCCTGTCGCCCGAAAGGTTTGTGGCGTAGCCGCCGACCATCGGATTATTGTCAACCATAATCTCCGTAATCGGAGCGCAGGGCGAAACGCCGCTGTTGGTTGTGTAATAGAGGAAGTAGGTCTTGCCGTTCATCTCAATCGGAGCCTGAACACCTGCGCAGGTGTAGTCAACATTTTCAAGCTTCACCGTTTCGGGAGCCGTGGTATCATTGATCTGATACAGAAGCACGCCCTTGATTGCCTTCTCCGCCTTGTTGGTTCTCGTGACTCCGATATAAGCCGCCACATTGTTTTCGGGCGGAGAGCTTGACCCCTTGCCCTGTATAATGGGATTGGTCTTATTATACCAGGCGTCATTCTGATTCGCTATGGCGAAATTGGTATAGACGACTTCGTCCGAGCAGCCTGCGAGCGCCCCGATGAGCGCCTGGCTGTCAACGATTGTATCAACCGCCCTGAGCGTATCCTTGTCGGCTTTGGGATTCTTTGATTTATACTGCTCTCTGGAATACGCGCCGACCGAAAGACTTGAGATATATCTCGGCTTTTCAGGCTCCGCCTCGCGCAGGAATACGAAGAGATTGGTCACCTGCCTGCCGTTGCCGCTTCTGTCGGGATTGGTTTCTGTGCTTGTGCTGTTGAAAAAGTGGCTGTAGCTGAATTCAAACGGGGTGGTGTTGTGCGGATTCTTGAGTTCATATACAGAGTGGAATTCGCCTGTTGCATCGTCGCCGTTGAGAGTCTTCAGTCCGCTGACATTGTAAGTGATTTTTTGGCCGTCTGATTTGCCTTTTATTGTCTTGTTGGTGATTACGACATCGGCAAGCTTCAGGGGATTCATATTCTTCGTGTATCCGAGAACATAAAATCCGGTCGCAATATAATCCGATACATTAAAGCCGTATTTGACATTCTGGGCAAACGGGCCGGTTGCCGTATGGCCGGCGCGCACGGCCTTGATATCTTCTTCCTTGAAGTTTACGCCGCCGCTGTCCTTGAAGGTATTGTTTGTGCCGATATATCTCTGCAGGGCACCGTATTTATATGTCTGCTGACCGATGAAACTGCAGGCGATGTAGTTGAGCACCGCGCCTTCGCTGTTTTTCTTGGAGAGCGAATAGGGCAGAGTGTCGGTAAAGAGAGTGCCCTGATAAATTGCGGCATCGTAAACCGCTCTGTTGGGGTTATAGGTCCAGGTATAGACAAGGTTTATCCAGTAGCCGCCGGTGCCCGCCCCGAAGTC
>JAFZOE010000086.1 GCA_017552845.1 Clostridia bacterium | reverse complement strand
TATTCATCCTCTGTGCCTTCGACAGGCTTTGAGGTCGTGAAATCCATAACTATCGGATGGCGGATATAATCAGAATACTTCTTTACGAGCTGCTGAATCTTATACTGATCGAGATAATCGGAATACTTGTCATCATCCGTATCGTCTTTCAGATGCATAATGACCTCGGTGCCGAAGCCGTCCTTTTCGCATTCGCCGATTTTATACCCTTCAACGCCTTCGGATTCCCAGATATAAGCCTGCTCGCTGCCGTAAGCTTTAGTCCTGACAGTAACCTTATCGCTTACCATAAACGCCGAATAAAAACCTACGCCGAACTGGCCGATAATATCTACATCCTCGACTTTATCGTTGTCATTCTTGAAATCGAGAGATCCGCTTTTTGCGATTGTGCCGAGGTTGTTATCAAGCTCCTCCTCTGTCATGCCGCAGCCGTTATCCGAAACAGTTATGGTCCGGTTATCCTTATCAATGTCTATTCTGATTCTGAAATCATCGGCATTAAGGCCGACAGTTGTATCTGTCAGAGACCTGAAATAGAGCTTGTCAAGAGCGTCAGAAGCGTTTGAAATAATCTCTCTGAGGAATATTTCCTTATGGGTATAAATCGAGTTTATCATAAGATCCATAAGGCGCTTGGATTCGGATTTGAACTTTCTTTTTTTCATTGCATATACCTTCTTTCTGCAGAATATTATATCAAATAGATATTATTAAATGTTAAGCAAATTTTAACAATATGTTAATGTCAAGCACCCCGTATTAAAGAGTGCCAATATGCTTAACAAAAGCTTACATAATCGTTTATAAAAAATTAACTTTACTATATTTATGAATTATGATAAAATAAATTGAATAAAATTTCATCCGAAAGGCGGTGCAGAAATGAAGGAATTGATGGATTATATCAATAATTCCCTGAATTCGCTCCCCGAAGATAAATACTTATATGCCTTCAAAAAAAAGCTTGTCGCCGAAATAACGGAGAGAGCAAACGACATAACCCATACCGGCATTTCCGATGACAAAGTTATATACGATATCATTACCGGAGAGCACCCCAATATCGAAAAGGAATTCAGAGAATACAAGGGCGAATTTGAGAAGAAAAGGCAGCAAAAAGTTGCTTTTCGCAAAACGATACTCGGCTCGGCGGGATATTTTCTCGCAGTGCTGATTATATTCCTGGTAGTCAGTTTTATGGGACAGGGCTGGAAAAAGAGCTGGGTATTTCTCATCAACGGCCTGAGCCTTTATGTGGCTTATATGTCGCTCAACACAGTTTCTCTTCTTTCCGAAAAGAGCAGCCGTTACCGTCCGGTGTCAAGAACCCTGCTCGCTCTTTCCGTCTTCTCATTTGCGCTGCCCGTTTTTCTGATCTGCGCTTTTTTACTCAAAGCACCGCACCCCTGGCTTGTTTTCATAGCTGCGGTTATAGCGATGTTTACGGTCGACGGCATCTATATTGAGAAGCAGAAGCTCAGATTTGCGATATTCTTCCACCTTGCATATATTCCTCCCGCCATGACTATGTTCTATATATTCTTTGCAACATTGAATATAATCCCCTGGCATCCCGGCTGGATACTTATTCCGCTTTCGTTCCTTATCGTCATAGCTGTAATTCTTTACAGACTCAACATTCATAAAAAGCATAAATATTCCGATGAAGAAACGGAGGCTGACAGCGAATGGTAAAAAAACTGAACGCCGAATTATGGGATAAGATGCACTATCTATTCCGTGATTATAACGACAGAGTTGTTCATGCGGAATTTGACTATGATTTTGAAATCGATATCGACGCTCTCAAGACCGTCATCATCTGCGCATTCGAAAAGCTCCCCGTTCTTCATTCAAGCTTTACGGATAATCATGTAAGCCCTTATTGGACCGTAAACAGATACACAATTGAAGATGTGCTGACAGTTACCGAGGCCGAGGAAGACAAGGTTGACGAAATTGCCGATGAATTTCTGACCGGGGAAATCCCGGCCGACGGAAGAGTTCAGATGAAATTCTGCGTTATTTTCCACTCCGGAAAAACAAGACTCTGCATAATCGAAAACCATATGTGTATGGACGGCGGAGATTTCAAATATTTCCTCAAGGATTTCTGCAAGAATTATAATGATTATGTTGAGAATAAGGTGAGTCCGCTTGCATACAGAAGCGGCAACCGTGCTTATACTTCCATTTACAAGGATTTTTCAAAAAGAGATCAGAAGGCCGCTCAGAGTCTCTATAAGAATATAAACAAAAAAGATTCTCACGCTTTCCCGCTGAGCCCTTCCTCACCCGAAGATAAATCATTTATCGCGAGGCTGACTATCCCCGAGGAGAATTTCCTCCAGATTAAAGCAAAAGGAAAAGCTCTCGGAGCAACAATCAACGATATTCTACTTGCATCTTATTTCTATTCACTCTATGAGCTTGCCGGATTCGGCAGAGAAGAGAGTGTGAGCATTTCAGCTGCAATCGATCTGAGAAGACATCTAAAATCGATGAATAATACGGGATATACCAACCATACGGCATGGATGCAGTGCAAAATACCCGAGCTCGGCAGAGATATATTTGAAACTCTCAAATATGTTATCAGGGCCTCAAACGAATTCAAGCAGGATAAATACATGGGTCTTTACGGCCTGCCGCTGCTCTCGCTCGGATATAAAATCATGCCGCACGCGGCAAGCGAGGAAATAATCAAAATCGGTTATTCAAATCCCCTGCTCGCAATGAGCAATATTGGTATTCTCGAAGCCGATAAGCTTGCTCTCTCGGGACATGAGCCGACAAAAGGATTTATGACCGGTGCTGTCAAGTATAAGCCCTTTGTCCTTCTCTCGGCCACATCATTCAGAAACGAAATCACAATGTCAATGTGCGTGCGGGGCAACGAAAAAGATAAAGAAAGCGTATCCGAATTCTTCAGGTTATTCGACAAAAACATTGATTCAATAATAGCAGAACAGTAATTTTTTGCCGGGAATTATACCGATGTGTAGTTCCCGGCAATTTGTCAATATTGTCAATATATAGTAATAATTAATAATATTTATATCAATATTTTGTAATATCTCATAATAGATTATTTACTTAT
>JAFZOE010000085.1 GCA_017552845.1 Clostridia bacterium | reverse complement strand
TTGTTGTCACGGCTGTTTCTGTCGTTTCGTGTGTGGTCTTTGAATGGGCGTTCCGCAAATTCATCGTAAAACGCAGCAACACAATCGGAGATTTAAGCGCCGTTATCACAGGCATTCTCCTCGCCTTCAACCTTCCCTCGGGAATTCCCTACTGGATGGTTATTCTCGGCGACTTTTTCGCAATTGTTATTGTCAAGCAGTTATTCGGCGGTATCGGCCAGAATTTCGTAAACCCCGCAATCGGCGGCAGAATTTTTATGCTCCTTTCATTCTCAAGCAAAATGAGCGAATGGACCGCACCGAGAGCAGGATTCATGAATCTCGGCGGTGTGGACGCTCTCTCCGGAGCGACTCCGCTTGTTTCTGACGATCTGCCGAAGCTTATGGATATGTTTATGGGCGTCAGAGGCGGCTGTCTCGGCGAAACCTGCATTCTCGCTCTCATCCTCGGCGGACTTTATCTGCTTATAAATAAAGTTATTTCTCCCGCAATTCCTGTTTCGTTTATCGGCACTGTCGCAGGTATCTCGGCGATAGCGATGCTTGTAAATCACGAAGGAGCCGAATATATTGCGTATCAGCTTATGAGCGGCGGTCTCTTCCTCGGCGCGATATTTATGGCAACCGACTACACCACCAGCCCGATAAGCACAAAGGGCAAGATAATCTTCGGCATCGGCTGCGGACTTATCACCTGCCTTATCCGCCTGTTCGGTTCACTTCCCGAAGGCGTATCCTATTCAATTATCATTATGAATATCCTCACTCCTCTGATTGAGAGAGTTACAACTCCGAAACCTTTCGGCACTCCCAAGAAGGAGAAAGCGGAAAAGAAGGAGGCGCAGGCATGAAAAATATTAAAGATTATGCAGTCCCGACCCTCACTCTTTTCATTATCTGCCTTGTCGCCGCCGCTCTGCTCGGCCTTACAAACGGAGTTACCGCTCCGAAAATCGCAGAAATAGAAAAGCAGCAGACTCAGGAGGCGATGCAGGAGGTCCTGCCCGACGCCGCCTCATTCGGAGAGATTATTGAAGATGCTGACTCAGGCTGCTCTTACGCCGAGGCAAAGGATGCTTCGGGCAACGTCATCGGCTATGCCGTCACCGCGGCAGGCAAGGGCGGATACAACGGCGAAATCAAGCTGATGGTCGGCCTTGATAAATCGGGAGTTGTTCAGAAACTGAGTTTCCTTTCAATCGATGAAACTCCGAGTATCGGTATGAAGCTCAAAACAAACGAGGGCTTTCTCGGTCAGTTCCTCGGAATAAGCGGTTCTGCGGCGCTGAAAGTCAAAGGCGGTCAGATAGATGCCGTTTCGGGCGCGACAAAGACTTCGACCGGTATCACCGATGCCGTCAACAATGCTCTTATCTGTTATTCAAATATCAAAGGGGAGGTGAGCGCAAATGGCTGAGAATAAATCACTCGCAAAAGAATTCAGCAAGGGTCTTATCAAAGAGAATCCCGTTCTGCGCCTTGTGCTCGGAACCTGCCCGACCCTCGCAGTTTCCGTTTCGGTCACCAACTCAATCGGCATGGGCATAGCGGCAACTCTTGTTCTCGTCTGCTCCAATGTCGTTATCTCGCTATTGAGAAAGGTGATCCCTTCAAAAATCAGAATCCCGGCGTATATCGTCGTTATCGCATCATTTGTTACGATAGTCCAGATGCTTGTCAAAGCGTTCGTTCCCGCGCTCAATGACGCTCTCGGCGTTTATCTTCCGCTTATAGTCGTCAACTGCATTATCCTCGGCAGAGCCGAAGCTTTCGCGGGCAAGAATTCCGTTCCCGCATCATTCCTTGACGGTCTCGGAATGGGTATCGGTTTTACCTTCGCCCTGATAGTCATGGCTACAATCCGCGAGATTCTCGGCTCGGGCACTTTCCTTGACAGCATCGATTCGCTCACAAAGCTTTTCGGAGTCACAAGCTTCACCGGCTTCACGATTCTGAAACAGCCGATAGCTATGCTTACTATGGCACCGGGCGGATTCCTCGTATTCGGTCTCGTAATGGCGGCGGCAAACAGAATTGCCGAGCATCAGGGCAAGCCAAAGGCCGAGCTCAGCGGCTGCGCCGCGTGCCCGATGGCGGCATCCTGCGCGCTTGTCAAGAAGGATGAAAAATGCGAAGAACCCCCTGTAAAAGA
>JAFZOE010000084.1 GCA_017552845.1 Clostridia bacterium | reverse complement strand
TGTGGATGGTGGTAAGGATATCACCAACAATGGGAAGAGAAGCAATCTTTGCTTCAAGGTCGCTGATAGCGCCTGCAACGTCTGCCTGGGAAGCAGCACCGATGCCGATGTTGTTGATGAAGTCGATAAGACGGATGATGATATCTTCGATAGCATCCCACCAGTCGGCATGGGTATCGAATACAGCGATAAGAGCATCAATGATGTCGGTAGCGGTCATATCAAAGAATGAACCCTTGTCGATCATGAGGCCGCCATTGTCCTCTTCTTCAGCAGCTGCGGTGGTAGTAGTGGTATCATCAGCAGCAGCGGTGGTGGTGGTAGTATCATCAGCGGGAGCTTCCTCTGCGAAAGCAAGAGCCATGCAGGAGAACGCCATAATGAGTGCAAGTAAAACTGCAAGTACCTTTTTCATTGGAATCAAGTCCTTTCGTTAATTGGTTTCGTAAAACTTACGCGGTAATATTATCACAGAAAGTAACATTTGTCAATACTTTTTGTAACATTTTTGTAACCGTTTGAAATCTGCATATAATAAAACCGCCCGTTTTCCTTATATAATAAGGGCGCGGGCGATATAATATTACCTATATAAACGCATTCTCACAGCAGCTCGATGCCGTTTGCCTTGCATTCCTCTATCATGCCCTCGGGCCAGATGCTCGCCTGGACCTCGCCGATATGCGCCTTATGGAGGAAGAACATGCAGATTCTGCTCTGGCCGATGCCGCCGCCTATGGAATAGGGCAGTTTGCCGTTCAGGAGCGCCTTGTGGAAGGGCAGTTCTGCTCTCTCGGGGCAGCCCCTGATTTCGAGCTGTTTCACGAGCGATTCCTCATCGACTCTGATGCCCATTGACGAGAGTTCAAACGCTATGTCGAGCACCGGATAATAGACAACTATATCGCCGTTGAGCTCCCAGTCGTCGTAGTCGGGGGCTCTGCCGTCGTGAATCTGGCCGCTCTTGAGCGCGCCGCCGATTTTCTCGATGAAGACCGCCTTCTTTTCGCGGGCAATCTTATTCTCCCTCTCCTTCGGAGTAAGGTCGGGATACATATCCTCGAGCTCCTGGGTGGTGATGAACGAAATCCTGTCGGGCAGGAAATCGCGCTGAACGAAAGCGTAGTCATCCGCAATATATCTCTCGGTGTGTCTGAGCGCCCTGTAAATCGCGCGGACCGTGTGATGGAGCGTCTCCTGAGTCCTGTCTTCCTTCGCGATATGCTTCTCCCAGTCCCACTGGTCGACGAAAATCGAGTGAATATTGTCGGTATCCTCGTCGCGGCGGATGGCGTTCATATCGGTATAGAGGCCCTCGCCGATGCCGAAGCCGTATTGGCCGAGCGCCATTCTCTTCCATTTCGCGAGCGAGTGAACTATCTCGAAATCTCCGCCGTCAATATCCTTGACGTCGAAGCGCACCGGTCTTTCAACCCAGTTGAGCGTATCGTTTATGCCCGAATTCTTCTGCACAAAGAGCGGGGCGGAAACGCGGGTCAGATTGAGCTGAATCGCGAGATCCCTCTCAAAGAAATCCTTGACCTTTTTGATTGCGTGCTGTGTCTGTCTGGGCGTGAGCTCGGATTTGTAGCCTTCGGGAATCTGAAGTTTATACATTCCGGCACCTCCTGTTTCCGAATTATATTCTTATATATTATAATTTCCTCACTTATAAATTGCAACAAAAAATTTACAATCTCATCAATATCCCCCGATTGACTATATTATTCTTTTATGCTATTATTTTTGGCGGATGCAATGTGATTGGAGAGAATTGATATGAAAAACAATGCTGTTAAAATAATTGCCGCGTGCTGCGGCGCCGTAATCGCCCTCTCATCCCTCGCCGCCTGCACCGGCGGAGCGCCCTCGCTCGTTCTCAAAAAGGAATCCACAACCAAGGCGGAATTCGACGAGGAGGCTTTCAGCAGGGAATTCGAGCGCACTTCCGTTCCCGAGAGCGAAATCTCGACCGCGCCCGACACGCTTCCCGCTTCCGAATCAACAGCTCCCGCTGAGGAGGGCACGACCGAAGAGAATACGGAAAAGGAAGAGGAATCGACGACCGCAGCCGAATCGCTGAGCGAGACCGCGGGCGAAGTCATAACCTCGCTGACCGAGGCTGTTTCGAAGGTCACGACCACCAAGAAGACCGTCGTTGACACGAAAATCGACAAAAAAGAGACAAAGAGCGACTATAAATACGGCGTTAAAAAGATTGACGTCGTCAGCACTTACTACGATATTTATTCCGACGGCTCAAAGGTCCAGACGGATAAGAAAACCTATACGAAATACGATTATTCGGGCTATAAGGCGGGCACCGGCGACCTGCTGACCGAGGCGAATTCAAACAAGCTGAAATACGCCTCTCAGGCGAGCGCTGCAATCGCGGCAGTCAACGCGGTCCGCAAGGCGCAGGGCAAGGACGAACTGCAGGCCGACAGCAACCTCTCCACCGCCGCGAGCGTGCGCGCGGTCGAAATGGCATACAGCGGAAAAGTCGGCAGCACCAGACCCAACAAATCGGGATATTCGACCGTGCTGACAGACCTGAATTACACCGTTTCAAAGCCGATGGAGCTCACCTGCAAGGGCTATTCCGACGGCGCATCGGCAGTCGGAGCGCTGAAATCCGGCGCGGGCCTCGACAGGATGACGGCCGACAACTATAAGAAAATCGGAGTGGGCGTTGCCGCCAATCCCGAAGGCACACTCTACTGGAGCGTCTTCTTCTCCGAATAATAATGATTTATGTGACGCTTTCCTGCGGGAAGGCGTTTTATTATGCTTTGCTTCGCATGAATTATACAGCTCACACAGTGAATTCAGCTGCTCCGCAGGAGCAATTCAGCTCATCAAAGATGAATTTAGCTGGTAAT
>JAFZOE010000083.1 GCA_017552845.1 Clostridia bacterium | reverse complement strand
TTATTTCCGCGGCGGAAAAATACCGAAAAATTTTCGGGTTTTTCTTATATAATACTTTACATTTACCATAAAAGGTCTATAATTGATAAATGGTAAAATTTTTAATTGAGGTGGTAAAAATGAAAACATTAGGCTACTACAACGGCAAATACGACGAAATCGAGAATATGACTATTCCGATGATTGACAGAGTCAGCTGGTTCGGCGACGGCATCTATGACGCGACCTATGCTCACAATCATAAGATATTCGATCTCGAGCATCATCTCACCCGCTTCTATAACAGCGCGAGAATTCTCGAAATAAACATTCCCATCGCCAAGGAAGAACTTGCGGCTCTTCTCAAAGACCTTGTGCTCAAGGTTGACGACGGCGACCAGTTTGTATATATTCAGTGCACCAGAGGCAGCGCGCCGAGAAACCATATCTATGACGCGGATATGAAGGGCAATCTCTGGGTAACTCTCACTCCCCAGCCAGTCGCGGATACTTATACCCCGATAGATGTCATCACGTTTGAGGACAAGCGTTTCTTATACTGCAACTGCAAAACCCTCAATCTCATCCCCTCCGTGCTCGGTGCCACTGCGGCGGACAGAGCCGGCTGCAAGGAAGCTATCTTCCACAGAGGCGATATAGTTACCGAATGCGCCCACTCAAATGTTTCGATTTTCAAAGACGGCAAGGTCATCACCCACCCGCTCGACGATAAGATTCTGCCCGGCACGGCAAGAATCAGACTGCTCGCTTTTGCCGAGAAACTCGGCTTTGCGACAGAAGAGAGAGAATACACTCTCGACGAGCTTATGAATGCGGACGAGGTCATCGTTCATTCCACAGGCTCGTTCTGCATCCCCGTAGCTCATGTTGACGGCAAGCCCGTCGGCGGCAAGGCTCCCGAAATGCTCAAGACCATTCAGGACGCTCTTGTAGCGGACTTTGAGGAGCAGTGCAAGGCAGACTGATTTCAGAAAGGTGCTTGAATCATGACAAGAGAAGAACTTACTCTTTTCAATATCGGCGAAAATCTCGATCAGCTTATGAATCTCGACCCGCGCGGCTACGGCGTCTGCCGTATACTTTATAACGGCTCCCGCAAATTTACGGGCGAGCCTCTTTCAACCCATGCCGCAAAAGGTCTTATCAAACACGTAAAGAAGGGCGAACTTGTCTATATCCTGACAGGCTTCGTGCTTATGCCCTGGAACGAGGCGGAGACAGACGGTATCATCTCCTCAACCGTCTTTGCGAAATTCCTTATAAATGCCTTCGGCGCAAAACCCGTGATGATAGTCCCCGACCAGTGCAATAAATCCATCTCGGCAATGTGCAAGGTGCTCGATATGGAGCTGACCGTCGATATCGACAATATCGGCGAAAATACCGTCTGCGTCGTGAATTTCACCAAGGATGATGCCGAGGCTGAAAAATGCGCGGATGAAATTCTATCTCATGGTAAACCCTGCGTATGCTTCACCAACGAGGCCCCCGGCAGAAACAAGAACGGCTATTATCACAACGCCACAGGCGTCAACACCACCGACGTCGAGGCGAAATACGATGTGCTCTTCAGAAAATGCCAGGCACTCGGTATCTGGAATCTCTCAATCGGCGATCTCGGCAACGAAATAGGCATGGGCGCGATTGAGGAACATATCAGAAAATATGTTCCCTACGCGGAGCTCGGCGGCTGCAAGGCAGGCACAGGCTACGGCATCCTCGCCGACACCGCTGCGGATAACATTATAACAGCGACTGTTTCCGACTGGGGCTGCAACGCTCTTATGGCGGCAACCGCGTTTATTCTCGGAAAGCCCTCTCTCTTTCATACGGGAGACCTGCAGGCAAAGGTCATGGAAGCGGCGGCAGGGGCCGGTATGCTCGATATGTATGGCGAAGCAAGGCCCTATATTGACGGCTTCGGTGAGAATATAAACTGCCCGATGGTCTCGCTGATGAAGGCGCTTATCGAATACCCGCCGACCGTTACCGACAAAACCGAGCACTGGTTTACAAACACCATCAGGAAAGGATTCTTCGGCTGATGTTTTACGAATTTCTGTCGAATGCCGACACAGCCCTGACAGTGCAGTTTGAAAGAAAAATCAGCGATGAGGTAAACGGATGCGTCACCGCTCTCGCGGGGATTCTCGAAGACAAGAGCATCCCCGGAGTTATAGAGCTTATCCCGACCTTCACCTCGCTGACCGTGCTCTATGACTGCTCTGTAATCAGAGCCGCTCAGTTAAAGCAGGAAATATCGGCGCTGATTGACTCAATGTCGGTCGGCAGAGCCTCAAACGCAAAGATTTACAATATACCCGTATGCTATGATGAAAAGTATTCTCCCGATATGGAGAATGTCTGCTCTCATACGGGCTTTACACGCGATGAGGTTATTGCTCTGCATACCTCAAAGCCTTATCTTATCTATATGCTCGGCTTTTTGCCGGGCTTTGCCTATTTAGGCGGCATGGATGAGCGCCTCGCTACTCCCCGCCTCAAATCCCCGCGTCTTGAAATCTTTGAGGGAGCGGTCGGTATCGGCGGCAATCAGACAGGCATTTATCCCATCGCCTCCCCCGGCGGCTGGCAACTGCTCGGAAAGACTCCCGTTAAGGTATTCGACCCCTCAAAGGAAAATCCTATTCTCTATAAAGCGGGCGATTATATCAAGTTCTATTCCGTCTCGTCGGAGGAATTTGACGAAATCGAAGCGCTGGTCAAAACCGGCAAATATACACCTGAGATAACGGAGGCGGAGTAATGCTGGAAATAATTACAGGCGGCGCACTCTCGACCGTCCAGGATCTCGGCAGATTCGGAGTTATGAAAAACGGCTTCACTCAGAGCGGCGCAATGGATTCCCATTCAATGAAGCTCGCGAACGCCCTGCTGAAAAACGATCTGAACGCTCCGGTTATAGAAATGACAATGAAGGGCATCACAGCCTGGTTTACAGAAGAAACGTATTTCTGCCTGAGCGGCGGAAACTTCACTGCAAAACTCAATGAAAACAAAATAGAAAGAAACACAGTTTATAAGGCAAAAAAAGACGATATTATCACCGTCGGCATGGCATCCGAAGGCTTCAGATGCTATCTCGCGGTCGGCGGAGGCTTCACAGTCCCCGGTTTTATGGGCAGCGCATCGACGAATCTCAAAATCTCCCTCGGCGGATATGAGGGCAGAAAACTGCACACCTATGATAAAATCGGAACCGGCACGCCCTCTGCGGATATAAATGAAGGCGACTCTCTCCCGGCTGACGGCCTCACAAATGAAATCACGGTCGGCGCGGTAATCGGCCCGCAGGGAGATATGTTTACCGATGAGGATATTGAGACCTTCTTCTCCTCGGAATTCACGGTCACAAACGAGCTTGACAGGATGGGCATCCGCCTTGAAGGTCCGGAACTCAAGAGCAAGGAAGGCAAGGATATAATATCGGACGGCATCGTTTTCGGCTCGGTTCAGATTCCGAATTCGGGCAAGCCGATTATCCTTATGGCGGATCACCAGACAACCGGCGGCTACGCGAAAATCGCGAGCATCATCAACGTCGATATGCCGATGATCGCGCAGTGCAAAGCAGGCGACAAGATCCGCTTTGTGAAGACCGATATCGAAACAGCGCAAAAGGCCTTCC
>JAFZOE010000082.1 GCA_017552845.1 Clostridia bacterium | reverse complement strand
GAAATGATAAGCTTCGGCGGAGAGGAGCGCGATGTGGCGACTGCCGCGCTCGCGCACGGCAATTCCTTCACGGTCTTCGGCGATATCGACACCGTTACCGGCACAAACGTCACAAGCGAATACTTCGTGAAAGGATACACTTTCAACGGTTAAAACAAATGATATAAAACAAGAGCAGCCCTTACGGACTGCTCTTTTATTATTGCTGCGTATTATTCGTTCTCTGCAGGAACGGTTACGGACGGCGCCTGCGTTACGGGCTCGGTGGTGGTGTAGGCGGTGGTGCTCTCCTGCTGACGGGATGTTGTTGAGTAGGAATAGGTGTAGCTCCTCGTGGAGAATTCCTCTGTCACCTGCTTCGTATAGACCTTAAGGGTGACAAGGGTTCCGGCGTCGTATTCCTGATTCTCGGTCAGCGACATCTCGATAACCTCTTCATCCGAATACCAGCCGCTTTGGCTTACATCCATTCTTTCAACCTCGAAGCCGAGACCGGTAAGCTGATCATAGGCTTCGTCGTATTTTTTACCGACGACATTGGGAAGGACTATCATTTCGGGGCCTTTGCTGACGGTCAGGACTATCGACGAGCCCTTCGGGACCAGAGTATCGGGCGGGACGGACTGAGAAATAATCGTTCCCTTCGGAAGCTCGGCGTTGAATACTTCGTTTGCCGTTATCTTGAAATTCTTGTTGAATACGGGATTTGCCTGAATGCTGTCGTAATTTGAAACGGAGAAATCGGGAACCTTGACCTGCTCGACCTGAGTCTGCGTTTCGGTTGTGGTCTCGCCCGGGTGCCTGAGGTTGATTTTGCCCGATTTATCAAGGGTTACAAGCATTATTCCGAGCGCAATCGCGCCGATGAGAAGCACGCTGGCAAGGGCGATGAAGAACACTGCCGCGGAGCTCTTTTCCTTCTTCGGAGGTTTGCTCGAAACGGGCGTCTGCGGATTCTTGTTCGGAATGGTCGGAGCGGGTGAATCCTTGCCGTAATTGGTGCTGACGGCCGTGGCCGCGGGCGAGGCGGAGAGCTCGGCTCTGAGCTGCTCGACGGTCTTGGTTCTGTCCTGAGGAAGTATCTGAAGACCGTTGATAAGGCCGTTTATGACGTATGCGGGAAGGGCTTCGGCAAATTTGCCGGGCACCATGAGGCGGTCATTCGCCATTCTCTCCTTTGCCGAAATCGGATTGCTTCCGATGAGGGTTCTGTAGAGAACTGCGGTAAATGAATAGATATCGGTCCAGGGACCCTGGCGGACATCGAATCCATACTGCTCGGCCGCGGCGTAACCGTCAAAAATCTGGGGATTCAGGCGGCTGCCGACGGTTCTGACATCGCCGATTGAAAAGCCGGTAATCTTGATTTTTCCGTCTTCGCCAATGACAAGAGTCGAGGGGGAAATGCCTCTGTGGATTATGCCGTTTGAGTGCAGGGTGCCGAGGGTCGAGAGGGTCGGCATAAGGAGCTGGCGCGCCTTTTCCCAGGTGATATATCCGGTCTTGCTCCTGAGCAGGAAATCCTGCAGGGTGATGCCGTCAAAATGATCATAAACCGCGTAGGAGGTGCTGTTATCCTCAATTACGTCGGTCACGTTTATCAGGGCTGAGAGCCCGTTGAGTTTCGCGAGCTTGCCCCATAATTCCTCAAAGCTGCGGCGCAGCTCGGCATAGGTCGCCTCGGAGCCGAGACGCACCTGCAGAGCGAGGTTTGAATCTGATCTCGCGGTGATTGCCGAGGGCATGAATTCCCTTATATTCACGGCCTTTTTCTCCATGAGATCCCAGCCGATATAGGTCGCGCCTTCGCCGTTGTAGTCAACCACTTTGCCGACGAGGTATCTGTTGCCTATAACCGTGCGCACCGGCAGATACGGAGCGCTCTGGACGGCATCGACGTGATAGCCGCAGTAGGGGCACTTCTTTTCCTCGCCTATCTCATGCATACAGCCCATGCAAAGATTATCGGAACTAATCAATATTATCACTCCTTTTGGGAAGTTGAATTCATTGCG
>JAFZOE010000014.1 GCA_017552845.1 Clostridia bacterium | reverse complement strand
TGACCGCAGAATGACTATAATGACTACCACCTTCATTCCCTGCGGCGCAAAGGTTCCCTTTATAGCAATGATTGCAGGCGCTATCTTCGGCGGCTCCGCCTGGGTTGCAACCTCCGCTTACTTTATCGGTATGGCTGCAATCATCACCTCGGGCATTATGCTCAAGAAGACTAAGATGTTCGCCGAAAATCCCGCTCCCTTCGTTATGGAGCTCCCGGCATACCATCTTCCCACCGTTTCAAACGTTCTTCGCTCAATGTGGGAACGCGGCTGGTCCTTCATCAAGAAGGCGGGCACGATTATCCTTCTTTCAACTATAGTAGTCTGGTTCACATCAAGATTCGGCTTTGCCGCTGACGGTTTCCGTATGCTTGAGGAGGATGAGCTCAGCCTTTCGATTCTCGCAAAAATCGGAAGCGCGATAGCCTGGATATTCATCCCGCTCGGCTGGGGCAACTGGCAGGCGGCCGTGGCTTCAATTACCGGTCTTGTCGCGAAAGAGAATATCGTCGGCACAATGGGCGTTCTCTACAGCGGCGGCGAAGGCACCGTATATCAGACTCTCGCGAGCGTCTTTACCGGCATTACCGGATATTCATTCCTTGTATTCAATCTTCTCTGCGCCCCGTGCTTTGCTGCAATCGGCGCAATTAAACGCGAGATGAATAATGCCAAGTGGACCTGGTTTGCCATTGCATATCAGTGCGGATTCGCTTATGCAATCGCCCTTATGATAAATCAGTTCGGCGGCATATTCACGGGTCATGCCAATATCATCGGCATTATAGCGGCGCTTGCAGTTCTCGCCTGCATGGTTTATATGCTCTTCTTCAAGAAGTATAAAGAGGCCACAAAGCTTGAAACAAAAGAAGTTTCGGCAAAATAATTCTGAAAGGAGTGCTGAGATATGCTTGATTGGTTTGTTGCGAATATAGGCACGATTCTTGCCTGTCTCGTGCTCTTATTCCTCGTAGCCGGTATTATCAGAAGCCTTGTGAAAGATAAGAAAAAAGGCAAATCCTCCTGCGGAAACAACTGCGCCCACTGCGCAATGGCGGGGAAATGCCATCAGATTACCGCGGAGAATAAAAATGGTTAAGACAAAGCTCAGAATTGACGGAATGATGTGCTCAATGTGTGAGGCACATATAAACGACGCGATAAGAAATGCTTTTGATATAAAGAAAGTATCTTCCTCGCGCAAGAGCGGAATTACGGAAATCACTTCGGAATCCGCGCTCGATTATGAGAAACTCAAATCCGTCATTGAAAAAACCGGCTGTTCTCTCGTTTCCTGTGACGGAATCGAAGAAATCAAAAAGAAATCCCGATTATTCAAGTAACATTTTCAGATAAACTTCAATCCTTCTTAGTGAAAGGACGGTCTCGCGGCCGTCCTTTTGCATTTTTATATTGAAATTATATCTGCTTTGATTTATTATATAAATAATGAGGATAGTATATTTTTGTTCAATCAAAAGAGGAGAATGCAGATGAAAATCAAGATTTTAATCAGTATTGTTCTTTCGTTCGCCCTTATTTTTACAGGCTTAATGCCTGCGCTTTCGGCCTATGCACAGACCGGCGAAGCCGGGGAGAGCGGGGGTGGATTCTTTGACGTAATAATTCAATTTTTCAAAGATATATTCAATAAGATTTCCGCCTTTTTCAACCGGCTGAAATATCGTTCCGAGGTGAAGAGAGAAATGGTAAGAAACACCATGAATAAAAACGCGGTTCATATGCTGAAATCCGTAACCGACACAATCTGCGACAGTTTTATTATTACCACGGAAGACGGCAAAGTCATAGTCGTTGACGGCGGTTTCAAAACCGAAACGGATTATTTCATCGAGTATCTGAAGGCCGTGACCGGGCAGGAAAAACCGGTAATTGACGCATGGTTTCTGTCTCATCCTCATACCGACCATGTTGAAGCTTTCAATGAAATCGCGGAAAACCGCACAAATCAGGTCACGTTCAAAAAGGTTCTGCTCAACTATCCGCCGGTTGAACTCTATGAATCCCGCTCTCAGGAGGAGGGCGCGCAGATGGTCGGCGAATTCAACCGTATCAGCAAGGCTTTTCCCGAAAAGGTGCAGATTCTCAACACCGGCGATATATTCAATATAGGCGCGGCAAAAATCACCGTGCTTTACACCTACGATGAATCTTTTATCGATGTCAATGAACACTCCGTTATTTTCCGCATGGATCTCGGCGGAAAGAGCATATTGTTTACGGGCGATGCTCAGGTCAACGCAGGCAACAAGACCGTTGCCCAATGGGCCGACAGCGGCCTGCTCGACTGCGATATATGCAAAATGGCTCATCACGGCCAGGACGGCGTCGGCAGGAATTTCTATGAGGCCGTTTC
>JAFZOE010000081.1 GCA_017552845.1 Clostridia bacterium | reverse complement strand
GTCTGCCGTAAATAATCAGTTTATCCTTTATTTCATTGAGAGCAAGGCTCATCAGAACACCTGCCGCTGATTGACTAAGCATAGGTCTTGTTCGTTCTGCCGTATCTTCTGTTATTCTTTCAGCCAGTGCCGTAAACGACAGCACATCCACCTGAGCGACTGTCTGTTCTCCCGAGTGGAGAATCAGGCTTTTCTCGGCAGTGAAGGTAAACTGTTCAGGAACAATAAGCAGCGATCTTTTCCCTTCTTTTGCCAGCGCTTCTATTGAATTCATTACATAAGTGGTTTTGCCGCCGCCGGAGCGCGAAATTATGAAATTAAGCAATGAATTTCCCTCCTTTTTCCAAAAAGCACAGCCAAATACAATCCGGCTGTGCTTGCTAGTTTATTCCTGTGCTGTTTCTGCCTGGGGCTTTTCTTCATCGACAGTTTCGCTTTCGGAAGATGTATTATCGATTTCAGCATCAGAAACGGTTTCTTCTGTTTCGTCATCAGAGGTGTCGTTATTCTTCTGCTTTCTTCTGAGAAGCTTATCGGCTATCGATTGCTTTTCTTCCTTTTCGTCTTTCTCCGGTGTTTCGTTTTCTTTTTCAACTTTGAAATCAGAAACATCCATTTCCTTACCTTCGAACATCGGGTTCGGATCGCTGATTATGTCAATAGCTTTTTTGAGAACGGAGAATCTGACTTCTTTGGGAGTGCCGCCGTATTCGCCGTCAAGCGTCCAGGGAACCTCTTCGTCGAATGTCATCTTGATATTTGAGCTCTTCAAGAATATCAGCTTGTCGCCGTCGAATTCTCTGCGCTTCATCTGCTTGAACATGCCGAAAGCGCCCATGGGACCTGAGAGTCTTCTTACAAGAAGGAGCTCAAATTTGCCGTCATCGAGTTTTACTTCGTTTTTATCAAATTTGAATATTCCGGCAACTGAAGTCGAATTTGAAATTGCGCCGAAGTAAAAATCATCCTCAATAGTTTTGTCATCATATTCGATTTTTATATGAATGGGTTTGATATTCTTTAATGTAGGGATAAGATTGAGAACGAAACCGTTAATAAGATAAGCATAATGGCCGAGCAGATTCTTCATTTTCTGAGGCGTATTATATGAGAATTCAACGCCAACACCGAAGGATGCAACATAGCAGAAGAATCTGTTGTTGAACATACCGATATCGTAAGTATGAGTTTTGCCGGCAATAATCGTATCTGTGGATTTATCAATATCAGTCGGGAGACCGATAGTATTTGCTAGATCGTTGGTAGAGCCGGCGGGAATGTAGCCGATAGGAATTCTTCTTGAGAGAGACATTACGCCGTTTATTGTTTCGTTGAATGTGCCGTCACCGCCGCAGCATACAACTATATCATGATCGGCAGCGTATTTCTTGACAAATTCAGTAGCATCTCCGCTTCCGGTGGTTGTCTTTACATCGAATTCATAATCGGCGGCGGAGAATTTATTTATAATATCAAAAACGTATGATTTGCTCTTGCTTCTGCCTGCGCAGGGGTTAACAATCAGAAGCACTTTTTTCTTTTCCATATAAAAACCTCATTAACAAATATTACCATCAAGTTTTTATATAATAACATAAAAATATTAAAAATTCAATTAAAATAATATTAATGTTGAAAAAATAGAAACGGACAGTTATAATTATGTCAGGTGATTAAATGAAAGAATTCCTCAAGAGGATAATATCATACGGCATGCGTCGAAAAGTTCTCACGCTTCTCAATCATATCTGGGTGGCGTTCTGTTCATTGTTGCCGGTAAGACGTCTCGTGCTGTTTTATACAATCAGAGCTGACGGTAAACTCCTTGACAATTCTAAGGCAGTATATGATACCCTGAATTGCAAGAAGATTATTTTTGCTCATAAGCAGCCTCATTCAAAGCTCACGAAAGTCAAAGCATATTATAATCTGCTGACAAGTAAAGTAATCGTAACCGATGACTACTGCGGTTATATGAGAGCTATGACTCTCAGGCAGGGACAGAAGCTTTTGCAGATCTGGCACGGATGCGGCGCTTTTAAAAAGTTTGCTCTCGATGCAAGAACTGACGTTTCCCCTAAATATGAGAGAGCGGCTCATTCTCAATACAGCGCGGCCATTGTCAGCGCAGAGAGTTGCCGTAAGGTTTTTGCCAGGGCTTTCGGAATAGATGAGAGCAGATGCCTTGCACTTGGAATTCCGATGACCGATTACCTTATCAAAAATGCGTCGGAGCTTAAAAATAAAGCACTTTCAGATTATCCTGTATTAAAGGACAAGACTGTATATCTTTATTGCCCGACATTCCGTGAAAAAGACGGTCAGGTATGTGAATTTGACTGTAAAATCAATTGGGATAATCTCAGCAAAGAATTAAATGATAACGAGATTATAATAGTCCGCAAACATCCTGTTGAAAACAGGCTATTCTTCGAAAAGGATTATAAGAATATAATTGATCTGACCGAAGCTTCGACGATTATGCTTACGGCGGCGGCTGATGTTGTCATTACCGATTATTCCTCGGTTGTTCATGATGCAGTTCTTGCGTCGAAACCGGTTGTATTTTATTGTCCCGATATTGAAGAATACGGCAGGGGATTCTATATATCTTATCCTGAAGAGTTACCCGGACCTGCTGTTACGGAGGCAGATAGACTGCTTGAAACAGTCCGTGAAACAAAAGAAAAGCCGCCCGTTGCAGAAATTGAAAGATTCCGCAGAGAGCAGCTTGAAGCCTGTGACGGTCATTCGACTGAGCGAGTTGTAAGTATGATTGAGAAATGGCTTAAAGATTCCCGATAACTTTTTTGATAATTCTTTCTGTATTATCATTATCAATATACTTAAAATTGAATTCTCCGAATTCTCTTATTTTTTCAGAATCCGGAGGATTCTTTATTATTTCCGGAATATCTTTATAATCTTTAACTATCGTGCCGGGGACATAGTCCTCATATCCGAAACAGAAGGATCTTGTTTCGTTATAATCATCAAGGTCAAAAGCGTAGAATATTACCGGTTTATTAAGATAGGCGAAATTCATGCAGACCGATGAATAGTCGGTAATAAGTATATCTGAAAGGACGGTTAATT
>JAFZOE010000080.1 GCA_017552845.1 Clostridia bacterium | reverse complement strand
TTTAGATCTGAGCTTCAGTATTCCTGATAAAAGTCTTGGGTCGGGTATTTCATCATCCTTGAAATCAATATATAAGTCGGATTTTTGTCTGCCGTGGTTTATGTTTTCCCTTGGTATATCCTTCTCAGTGCAGATTTCAAAGCAGGGCGTAGTCTGTAAATAAATTGACTTTATGAAAGCATCTACCGGGTTCTTTATTTTTACGCTGATAAGAGGATTATCGGCGATTTCTTTATGTGAAAAACGGGGAGTTCCGATATCCGTATATCTGAGTTTTTCTTTAGATTTTTCAGTCAGCAATTCAAAGTATTTGAAGTATTGCTTGCCGATGAAAGCAAGAGTCTCTTCGTCTGTCTGCCAAGCTTTACGGTAAAACCCGTCAAGAAGCATCTGGCATACTCTTAATCTCTGCTCGTTCAGATAGTTTTCTTTATCCTGACAATCGCATTTTTCTGAATCAAAAGACTTTTTTATTGATTCTTCAATTATCTCAGAAGATTTTATGAAATCTTCAACGGTTTTATGTTTAATATTCTGAGTGGCTTGAATTTTCAGCAGGGGATTTGCCTGCCTGTATTCTGAAACAGCATCATAAATGCCGATAATCTTAGGATTGTATTTCATAATAAATGAAATCCAGAATGCGCCGTCCTCGGTATAAGTTGTATCCGGGAATCTGTGATTGTTGTCTTTAATCAAAGAAGTCCGGTAAATCTTGTTGCTAACAGGGTAATTCCAGAGAAGGCGTTTATCATAACGGTAGATAATATTCTCGGAAGCCAGCTCATCCGCAACTGCGCTCAGCTGAGTTCCGTAGTATCCGAAGCTTCTCAGTCTGAAAATTCCGGCATCAGCATTCTCTGAGTCCATTTTTGTATAAAGATTTTCCAGAGCTTTAGTATCTGAAATCAGATCATCGGCATCAAGAAATACTAAATATTTGCCTTCAGCTCTTTCAATTCCGGCATTTCTCGCAGCGGATACTCCGGAATTCTCCTGCTCAATATTAATTGCATTTGAATTCTTCCCGGCAAATTCCATAGCAATTTTGCCGGAATTATCAACAGAGCCGTCATTGATTATAATAATCTGGCAGCTTTTATAAGCAGACTGCCCGAGCAGGCAATCCAAAGTCTCGGGCAGGGTATTCTCATTATTATAAACGGGGATAATTACGGAAATCTTATAATCCACAAATCATTTCTCCCATTTGATTACGGTTTTGCCGAAATTGCGGCTGATATCGCTCTTAAAAGCTTTATGAATATCTTCTATAGTTCTGACTGTGACAGTATCACCGATAATATTCTCAAGATAATTAGGAATATCGGGATTCTCATGCAGAATATCGACTGTCTTCTGAAAATCGGCAACGCCGCTTCTGCTTGACCCGAAAAGATTAAGGCCTTTTTCGAGAACCATACGAGTATTTATGGCAATCGGATTTTCGCTGACGCCCATAAGACCGATTGAGCCCATAGGATTGATATGATCGATAATCTGTGAAATTGCTGGGCGCGAAGCTTCTCCGCCAACGCATTCAAATGCGTGGTCTATTTTTAAATCGGCGGGAACATGGTCAACATGATAGGTTTTATCCGCAAAAGAAAAGTATCCAAGCTTTTCATAGACGGTGCCGAAAATATAAAGCTTTGAATCGGGATGAATTGCTTTCAGCATAAGAGCTGTTATATAACCGACGTTACCGTCTCCCCAGATTCCGATTGCGTCTTTTCTCCTGTGGGAAAACATATCAAATCTGGATATGGCATGGGTGGCAACGCTTATGAGCTCCGTAAAAGAAGCTACTTTAAGATCAATGCCGTCGGGGAGTCTCACGAGCCTGTCTGCATCGATATCAACGTAATCGCTGAGGAAACCGTCATAGCCGCTAGAGCGAAAATGGCTAGTGAGACGGTAATTTTCAACTATTACATCATCATCTTCGGTCGGAGTATTAGGCACCGGAACTACAACCTCACCGGATTTGAACCTGCCGGTCGGGTCACTTACCACTTCGGCTACGCATTCATGAATCAGCGCCATAGGTAGCTTTGCCTTGAGAGCCTCTTTGCTCCGGTTGCCGAGATAGTATCGCTGGTCCGCTTTGCAGATAGACATATACAGCGGACGCAGAATTACTTTATTCATTATGTCGGGAGTGGTGCATGCAACATCAATCATTCCCGGCGCAATTAATCTGTAAACCTGATTAATCATCTGAATCTTTACCTTTCAGCAGGGTGGCGGCAACCTTCATATCATAGGGATAAGTTATCTTGATATTGAAGACTTCGCCCTCAACCATATAAACCGGTTTATTCTTTATGGTAAATATCTTGCAGGCATCGGTCAGTATGCTCTTTTCTTCCTCGGTAAGAGAAGAGAGAACGGCAATCAGATCGTTTAATCTGAAGGACTGCGGAGTCTGACCCTGATACATATGTTTTCTGTTTGGTATAGACGAGATAAGAGAGCCGTCTTCGCTTTCTACTATTGTATCGGTAGCGGGGATAACGGTATCACAAGCGCCGTATTTAATCGCCGCCTCAACGTTTTCTTCAATTATTCTGTGCGTAAGGAACGGGCGGACAGCGTCGTGGGTAACAATAATTGTGTTATCGTCCGTTTCTCTGTTTTCTTTAATGAATTTAACAGCATTTTCGAGTGTGCCGTTTCTTGTTTCTCCGCCTTCGATTACTGTAACAGGCTTACCTTCGGGAAGGTATTTCTTGATAAGGTCTTTTGTGATTGCAACCCATGGCTTTGGACACAGAACTATAACTTCATCGATACTGCTGTGAATATAGAATTTTTCGATTGTATGTATAATAACGGGTTTTGACGCAAGATCAAGGAACTGCTTGGGTGTATCTATGTTGCCCATGCGGCTACCTTTTCCGCCGGCGAAAATTGCGGCATATACCATATCATTTACCTCCGCTTACCATTTTGTTGTATTCTTCGCAGATTTCTTCAGCTCCACCAGAAGCGATGATTTTTCCGTGATCTAGTATTATAGCTTTATTGCAGATTTTAAGCACCTGGTCGACTGAATGTGAAACAAAAAGCACCGTAACGCCTTTGTCAAACATAGACATTATTTTAGCTTCGCTCTTTTTTCTGAATTTGGCATCGCCGACTGAGAGAACTTCATCAAGAATAAGAATATCGGGCTCCACCGCAGAAGCTATGGCGAATCCGAGCCTCGCTCTCATACCGGATGAATAGTTCTTTACCGGAACATTCATGAAATTCTGAAGCTCTGAAAATTCAACTATTTCGTCAAATTTCTTTTCGATGAATTTTCTCGAGTAACCCATTGTTGCGCCGTAAAGATAGATGTTTTCCTTGCCAGAATAATTTGAGTCAAATCCGGCGCCGAGTTCCAGCATAGGCGCAACCACGCCGCTGACGGAAACGGTTCCTTCTGTAGGTTTCAGAACACCGGCGATGACTTTGAGAAGTGTGGATTTACCGGCTCCGTTGAAGCCGAGAATTCCGACTCTGTCGCCTTTTTCAACGGTCAGGTTGATATCTTTAAGCGCCCAGAATTCGGTAAAATGAATCTGCCGCTTGAGAAGTTTTATAAAATACTCCTTGAGATTATCAACCTTTTCGCTGTTAAGGTTAAACATCATACTCATATTTTTAACTTCAATTGCGGGTTTGCTCATAAAATAAACCTTTCAATCAAATATGAAGAATGAATTTATCCTGCTTTTTGTAGAATACAAGAAGTCCGATGAATAATGAAACAAGCGCGAAGCCGAGAGAATAGAGCAGGTGATGAATATTGAACATCTCTCCGTATAATACACAGCACCGGAACATTTCTGTTATTGAATACATCGGGTTTGCCATCAGCACATAGCTGAAGAGTTTGCTGCTGATTTTGAGCGCGTCGATTTTATAAACAATCGGCGTCATATAGAATAGGAGCAGACAGAACACTTCATAAAGATAGTCAATATCTTTGAAGAATACATCGAGCGTGCAGAGAATAAGTCCGATACCTATTGCGAGAATAAGCAGAATCAATATCGGGACAGGAGAGAGAAGAATATATGCTGTTATATGCGGGGGATTCTTTCCCGTGACGCAGAAGAATACTATAAAGCATACTAAAACAATAAGAGAAATAAAGAAAGTGATGAAATTAGATAATACATTTGAAATAGGGTAAATGTATTTCGGAACATATACTTTCTTTATGACCGATGCGCTGTTTCTGATTGAACGCATGGCTCTTTTGGTTGACTGAGAATAGAATTCATAGAGCAGACGGCCGCATAAAAGATAAATGGGATAGTTGACAACACCTGAGCTGGATTTTCCGAATACGTTTCCGAAAATGAAAACAAGCACGATTGTTGTCAGCAGCGGCTGTAGAAAAGTCCAGAACATACCGAGAATCGAATCGCGGTATTGCAACTTTATATTTTTACGCACTATCTCATACATGAGGCCGCGGTATTTATAAAAATTTCTGAGGTATTTCATCTGAAATCAGATTCCCCACTTTGAGTAGTATTTCAGCATGGACTGTATCTGTATTATTTTCAGCTTCATATCCTTTTTGGATTCTCTGCCCCATTCGTGATAGACGGTGGCGTAGGGGAAATAGAATACTTTGCTGACCTTGTTGACTTCTCTGGTGAGATCGCAGTCTTCAAAATACATAAAGTATCTGCTGTCAAATCCGCCGAGCTTTCTGAATAATTCAGTCCTTATTACCATGAAACAGCCTGTGGCATTTTCTATCTGCCTAGGCATTGTCATATCCTCATCGAGCATTGCGTATTCCCTGAGGAGCTTGCCGGGTTCTTTTCCGCGAAGGCGGCTGGCGGCAAGATAATAGGGTTTCGGTATTCTTTTGCCGAGAATCTGAGGTCTGCCGTCGGGAAATTCAATCTTGGGCGAGAGCATTCCTATTTCGTCATGCTCTTCAAGATAATCCGTCATCAGAGAAATGACATCATCCCTGAGAACTATGTCGGGATTGATGATTACATGATAATCGGAATCAAGGCGGTCGATAATGCTGTTGTGGCCGGCGCCGAAACCGATGTTTCTTTCTGAAACGATCAGTTTAACCTGTGGAAAATTCTCGCGCAGAAATTCAACAGTCCCGTCGGTCGAGCCGTTGTCAACAGCATAAAGAGTGAAGTCACAGACTGTATTTTTCAGCAGCGTGCTTACAGCAACGCCGATAGTCCTGATATTGTTGTAAGTAACGATACAGCCGGTTACTTTTTTATTCATTCGCATAATCCTTTCCGTGTGGCACTATGGAAAAAGATAGCCAATCATTTTTATCCGGAATTTAAGCTTCTGTAAAAGCGTAGTCTTTGTTCCCGTAACATTGTCGCCATGTCTTCTCCAAAGAATCAGCGTTTTATCGGTCAATACAATTTTAAATCCTTTTTTAATTGAATTGAGACCTATCCACCAATCGTGCATCGGTATCGAAGCGGGGAAGGGGAGCGAAGAAACGAGAGCATCTCGTCTGATTGCCATACAACAGCCGACAAAGGAATTTCTGATGAAATTCTTTGTAAACCCGGTTTTTGAATTATAGAGTTCAAAGCTGGTTTTGCCGGTGTTGTTTAGATTCGCATCAGTTATAATTGCATTATGCAAAACAACATCTGCTCCGTCTTCAAACAGCTTCTGAACAGTATTTACTTTGTCGGGAAGCCAGACATCATCCTGGTCGCAGAGATAGATATAATCGCCTGTGCAGTTATTGATTGCATTCTCAAAATTTGCGACAACGCCTTTTCCTCTGCCTGCAATATATTTTATCCTTTTATCGTTAAACGCATCAACGGCGGACTTGGTATCGCCGGACGGATTGTCATCCGAAATGATTAATTCATCGTCATCGCCGAGTTGAGGCAATATGGATTTAATCTGTTCTCCGATATACTTTCCGCCGTTATAGGCGGCAAGAGCAACTGAGATGCTCATATCAATAAAGCTTTGCGCCTGCGGGAATGTGATTGTCAACCATCAGCAGATGGAGTCTTTCTTCTCCCTCTTCCTCGTGAATTGCTGAGAGGAGCATACCGCAGGAATCGATTCCCATCATATTGCGGGGAGGAAGATTGACGATAGCAATGCAGGTTTTGCCAATTAATTCCTCTGGCTCATAATAAGGATGAATGCCGCTGAGTATGGTTCTGTCCGTGCCGGTGCCGTCATCGAGAGTGAACTGCAGGAGCTTCTTGCTCTTTTCAACTGCAACACAGTTCTTGACCTTCACTGCACGGAAATC